>JBJKSK010000541.1:0-5476 GCA_046704125.1 Desulfobacterales bacterium
GCGCCTGGGTGAGCACCTGGATGTTTTCGTGGGCCGTGGTCTGGCGGACCAAGTCCTGGACAAAGGAAGAAACGTCTTGCCCCTCCAGGGTCCGGCGCAGGTTCAAGGCGTTGCCGCCCAGTTGTCTGGAGCGCTCTGCCACCACCACCTTGAATCCCTGGTTGGCCAGCTGGATGGCCGAGGTCATGCCGGCCACCCCGCCGCCCACCACGAGGATGTCCTTGTTCATGGGAAGGGTTTGATCCGCAAGGGGCCGGGACTGGCTGACGCCGGTGACGGCCATCCGGATCAGTTCTTGGGCTTTTTCGGCGGCTTGCTGGGGCTTTTGCCGGTGCACCCAGGTGATCTGGTCCCGGATATTGGCGATTTCAACCAGGTATTTGTTCAGACCGGCCTTGCGCAGCAGGTCCTGAAATTTCTGCTCGTGGGTCCGGGGGCTGCACCCGCCGATGACCACGCGGTTGATCTTTCCGGTGGCAATGACTTGCTCGATGCGCTCCATGGCTTCCCGGCTGCAGCCGTGACCCACGGCTTCGGCCACGGCCACCTCGGGAAGGGAGGCGGCATATCGGGTCAGAAGACCCACATCGATGACCCCGCCGATGTTCAAACCGCAGTCGCAGATAAAAACGCCGACGCGCGGGGGCTCTCCGCTCACATCGCGCTCGGCGACGCTGGCTTCCGGTTCCGGCTGCTGCCCCCGTGCGGGCAGATCGGCCGAGGCCATGGAGGCGGCGGCACTGGCCTGGACCATGGTCTCCGGAATATCCTTGGGGCTCTGGCCCATGCCGCAGACATAAATTCCGGGTTTGGAGGTGACCACGGGGTTTAACCCGGCGGTTTCCGGAAACCCGTGTTCGTTCAAGGCGATACCGAGTATTTCGGCCAACTTCCGATTTTGCTCCGAAACCCGGAAGCCCGTGGCCAGCACCACCATATCGAAGGTTTCGGTGCAAAGCGCGCCGGTTTCGGGCAAATAACCGATGGCCAGGGTTTGGTCTTCCGGCGCCTGAACCACGCTGTGCGGCCGGCATCGGACAAATCGCACTCCGAATTCATCCGCGGCCCTTTGGTAGTACTTTTCATAGTCTTTGCCGCAGGTGCGCATATCCATGAAAAAGATCGTCGCTTCGATGGAGTCCTGAAACCGCTCCTTGGTCACCACGGCTTCCTTGATGGCAAACATGCAGCAGGCACTGGAACAATAAGCGGCCGCCCCCCGCTGAAGCCCGCGGGAGCCCACGCACTGAATCCAGGCGATGCGCTTGGGCGGCTGGCCGTTTGAGGGGCGCAGCAGCCGGCCCTGGGTGGGACCCGAGGCCGAAAGAATCCGCTCGTATTCCAGGCTGGTGACCACGTCCGGCAGGGACGCGTAACCGAAATGATCCAAGGGCGCCGGGTCGAAGATTTCCGCGCCCGTGGCCAATACGATGCTGCTAAAGACCATCTGCCGGATTGTGTCGCCGTCTTCAATGACAATGGCACCGGCCGGGCACACGGCACGAAGCGCGGCAACATCGGTGCACTTTTCCAAATCGATGGAAAAAGCCTGGGGCGTGGCCTGGGGATAGCGCATGCAGGTGGGCGCCCGGTGGTCAAGGCCCGGGGTGAACCGGACACAGCCGGGAAATTTTTGGAGGCATTCGCCGCAGGCCGTGCACCGGTCCAGATCGATGTGCCGGGGGGCGGTGACCAGGGTCACCGTAAAATTGCCCACCGAACCGCCCACCGCCGTCACCTGGGTCATGGCCATCAGCTCGATATGACGCTGGCGCGCGCTTTCCGAAAGATGGGGCGAAAGGGTGCACAGATCACAGTTATTGGTGGGAAAGGTCCGGTCCAGCTGGGTCATCAGCCCGCCGATGGCCCGGTCTCGGTCCACCAGAACCACGTTGCGGCCGGCTTCGGCCAGGTCCAGGGCCGTTCGCAGCCCCCCGACCCCCCCGCCGATGACCAGCACCTTGTCGTTTGATTCGAAGTTGTTCTCTTTATCCATATCGTCCTACGCTCTTAAAAACAGGTTGACGTGATTGGCACCGATATCGGGAAAACCGATCATATCCCGGCGGCATCCAGGATGGCCGGCAGGCGGTGCTCCCAGCCCAGCGGCTGGATCAGCACCCCCTGGGCCATGGATTTTAGGCCCGATACGGTCTCACCGGCAATCCGGACGCATTCCTGCTCCCGATCCCCGGCTTTTCGGATGCGCAGAATCATGGCTTCCGAAAGACCGGACTGCGGTTCGTTGGTGGCGATATAACGGGCCACGGCCACGGATTTGATCAAGAACACCGAGGCGATCACCGGCACGCCGAGAGAGGCGACCCTTTTCAGGACCGGCTCGAAACGTTTGATGTCAAACACCGGCGGGGTGATGATAAAGGCGGCCCCCTTCTTGACTTTTTGGGCGGCCGCCTCCAGGGAAGCCTCCAGTACCGGACCTTCGCTGCAGGGTCCCAACATGCATCCCGTGGTAAAGACCGGGGCCCCTTCCAGGTCGAATCCCGCCATATCCTTTCCGGACTTCAGGGTGGCGATGGCCGCCAGAAGCTGTGCTTCGTCCAGGTCATAGACCGGCTTGGCCTCCCGGTGATCGCTGTTTTCCATCGGCTCGCTTTCCGCCACCAGCAGATTCTCGATCCCCAGGACGTGGGCGGCCAGCAAGTCTCCCTGGAGCGCCATGCGGTTTTTATCCCGGCAGTACACGTGAACAATGGCTTCAAGGCCCTGCTGCTGCATCAGCACGCCGCCGGCCAAGGCGCTCATGCGCATCACGCCGTTGTCCATGTCGGGCACCATCACGGCATCCACCCGACCCCGGATCCGTCGGGCCTCGGAGACCAACCGGGAGATATCCACCCCCTTCGGGGTGTTCATTTCGGCGATCACCACAAATTCTCCTGACGATAACCGTTTCTGAAAGCTCATGAATTCCTCATCTTCCGTTAATTTTTTCGTGAAAAGGCCGCCCCGTTCGGACGGGACAGCGCCCCATGCTACATGGCCGTTTCCGGGTGAAAGACATTGACCTCCTTGAGGTCGTCCCCGAGATATTCCCTTTCGTTGGGCCCCAGAATGCCAAGCGCCAGGCACAAAACGGTCCAAATGTGAACCACCGGGTAATGGCTGCCGTAATGTTCGCTCAGCTCGTGGATCTGGGCGTGGCAGTTGTGGCAGCCGGCGATACAGTAATCGGCGCCGGTGTTTTTGATCTGCTGGTCCTTGAGCCGGCCGTAGGCCAGACGCTCATCCTTGAGCCCGGCCTGCAGAAATCCGCCCCCGCCGCCGCAGCAATAGTTGTTGGAGCGGTTGGGCTCCATGTCGATAAAGTTTTCTTCCCCCACACAGGCTCTGACCACATAGCGCAGGTCCTCGGCGATGGGATCTCCGAAACTTTTTCGAACAATCTGACACGGATCCTGGACGGTGAACTTGATCTTGAGATCCTTGTTCCAGTCCGAGCTGGGCTTGAGTTTGCCCTCCCGGATCCACTTGGCGTAATATTCGTAGATGTTTTTGACCACCACCGTGTGCTCGATGTTAAACTTTTTCAGTCCTGCCAGGACTGAGAAGGTCACATGCCCTCACTCGGTGTTGAGATAGGTGGTACAGCCCAGCGCCTCGGCTTGTCCCACGGTCTGGCGGGTCAAATGCTCCCAGTTTTCGGTGTCGGCCATGAACATGCAGTAGTTTTCCCCGGCCCAGCCCTTGGAACCGTATGTCCAACTGGCCCCGGCCAGATGCAGGATCTTCCAGAGCGGCACGAGTTCATCGGGCTCGGTGACCGGTTCCCGGGAATTCTGGTTGAGGAAAAACTCCGCCCCCTGCTTGTCGATGGGCGCCTCCATGTCGGCAAACTCCGGCTGGGCCTCGCGGTATTCTTCCAGCACGTCGCCCACCACAAATTCGAAATCTTCCGGAGCCGTGCCCATGGCCGAGCCGCTCTCGTTTCGAAGCGCCATGTCGCAGGACCCCACAATCCCCTTGGGCCGGGTTTCACGGGGCCAGCTGGCCCGGACATTAAAGATCAACTGGGGAATGTCGATTTTCATGGGACAGACATGGATGCAGCGCATGCACATGGTGCACATCCACGCCCACTTGCTGCTCAAAATCTCCTCGTCCAGGCCCAGGGCGGCCATGCGCAAAAACTTTCTGGGGTCCATGTTCTCCAGACCCGTGGCCGGGCACCCCGAGGAGCAGGCCCCGCAGGTCAGACACAGATTGAGGTTGCCGCCTTCGGGCAAAATCTGCTTGACCTTGTCGAGGAACATCCCCTTCTTGGTTCCACTGAGTTTGATCGTTTCCTCTGCCATGATTCTTTCCTTATACGGTTGAACTGCATTTTTTCAAACGGAGCCTGCAGAAATCATCCTTATCCATACCGGAATCCGCGCCCGGATCCACCTTGACAATGTCGAAGTCGGCCTGGGGAAGCAGCTTGAACAGGTCCTTTCGGGTGTCCGGGTCGCATCCGAGAATCTCCATGACCTGCTGCGGCTTCATTTCCCGAAAGACCCGGGTGACTTTCAACAGGCACAGCGGGGAAAAAGTTCCCCTGAAATCGAGAATATAATCGGCCTTCGGATTCACCTTGAAAATCTCCGGACGGTTTACCAAATGCCACTGATATAATCAAGAATCGAGCCAGCAGGTCAACTCATACCGGTTTTTTCCCTTTTTGAAAACATAAATTGTGATTTTAGGCGGTTGCAAAACCGCCGCCGAAAATGCAATTGCCAGCCGACTGTTAAACTGTTAAGAAATCTTCTTTTTACAAGTGCTAAGATTGAATAGGTGGATTTAATGCTGGACCAGGAGCTCGACAGGTACTGGAAGACGGTGGTCAACACGATCCGGGACGGCATCGTGATCGTCAACACCGCCGGGGCCATCGTATCGGTCAACAAGGCCTTCGAGCGTATCATCGGCGCCGGCCGGGAGGAATTGATCGGCCAAAGCTGCCGGATCATCGCCAGCGACATCTGCCAGGACATCCTCGACCCGCAGGGACCGCACTGGTGTGCCCTGTTTCGCACCGGGAGCCTGCGCATGCGCCGCGGGGTGATCCACCGAAAAGACGGTACCTCGCGGCATGTGCTTAAGAATGCGGCGCTTCTCCACGACAGCCAGAATCATGTCATCGGGGCCGTGGAAACCTTGACCGACATCACCGAACTCATCGAAAAAGACAACCAGATCGAGGCGTTTCGCAGGCAATTGTACGCCAAGGACGGCTTTCACGGCATCATTGGAACCTCGGTGGCCATGCAGCAGGTCTTTGACCTGATTCAAAACGCCGCCCACTCCGATGCCCCGGTAATCGTCTACGGCGAGAGCGGCACGGGAAAGGAACTGGTCAGCCAGGCCATCCACGACATCGGTGAACGGCAAAACAGGCCTTTTGTCAAGGTCAGCTGCGCCAGCCTCACCGAATCGCTGCTGGAAAGCGAGTTGTTCGGTCACGTGCGGGGGG
>JBJKSK010000542.1:0-8470 GCA_046704125.1 Desulfobacterales bacterium
GCACCAGTCTGCGCAGGACGCAATCGACCGCTGGGTTGACGAAATCAGAGTGCTAAAAAGCGCCACCAACCCAGAGAGTGAAGAGTGGGAGGCATACGAATCACTCATACGCGAAATTGGGTTTAGAAAAGAGAAGTCTATCCGTTCAAGAATTCGCAGTCTTGTGCGCCTGAGGTTGGGTCCGTCGGATCCCGAAGCGGAAGCTCTATCTCGAGAAGCTGTTCATCTTTACGATGTGAGAAGTCGTCATGTCCATGATGGCCACGTACCAGGTGAGGATTTGGGCCAGGCGGTTACAAGTATTCGAGAAATTGATTTTCGAGTGTTAAAAGCTATTTTCTTGCAGGTTACATTAGCGCAATAGTGCTTAAGCGCCCAACAAAGCCCTGCGCGAGGATTGCCTACATGCCGCGTTTTCCGACAACTGGTAGGGGCCAGCATTCGACAGAGGTTTGAAAAATGAAAGATCAAGAATACACAATTCGAAATGTTTCACCTGACGATGCACCAGATATCACTCGTATCTATAATTACTACATTGCGGATACAATTGTTACCTTTGAAGAGAAAACAGTATCCGAAGACGTTATTGGCGACCGTATCAATGACATCCAACTTTCTCAATTGCCATGGTTCGTAGCTGAAAAAGATGGAAAAATATTGGGATATTCCTATGCAAGCAAATGGAAGGAGCGATGTGCATATCGCTTTTCAGTGGAGGTCACGATTTATATGGGTCGTGACCATGTCGGAAAGGGAATTGGATATAGACTTTACAACAAGGTTTTTGCTGCTTTAGAATCTCAAGGAATCCATGCGGCTATTGCCGTAATCGCCCTTCCTAATGATGCCAGCATCAAGCTTCATGAAAAAATGGGATTTCTAAAAGTTGCTCAATTAAGCGAAGTGGGCTTTAAATTCAATCGATGGATTGATGTTGGATATTGGCAGCGTATTCTATAGGTTGTCGAAGCAGCGGGTGAACCTGACCGGGCAAAACGACGCGCCTGGCAAGTTGCCCGCAACGTTAACACACGAGACAGTCACCGCTATCGAGGGGTAAACGGAAACCGCTCAATTGCAGTCAGGCAGCCTATGCAGTTGCAGTAGATCGTATTAATCTGAGGCCCAGAAATACGAACAGGAGGGACAATTTGTCATCCGTGCGCGTTGATATTGAAGACGTCGAGTGGACATCTGCCGTTCCTTTTTATGGACAAGGTGCCTTGTACGATGGTCAGGAAATTGTGCGGCTAAAGCTTCTTTGCGACCGGCGACATGAAGGTGGGGGCATTACCTGGATTGTCAAATTCATTCCACCCGCCGGCAAGTTCATCAAAGTCTCTGCTGTCGCATTATCCGATGAGCATGTCTTTGTTCTAGAAGGCGGCAGAAGTTCCAAATCCGGTCGCCCTGGGAAGATACCGGGTGGTTACAGCCTCAATCCGAAGGGGCAACCCCACTTTGCCATGATCGCGTCTGAAATGACCGCCCTCGTTGTCTACGCAAGTGAACCCGACGAGATAACGTCCATTGAGGTCGCCGACATTGCTGCTTCTAGGGATTGACAGCATATCGTCGATAAACGCGTCAGTCAGAGAGTGGCGGCTCGTCTTGAAAACGCAAATATCGAAATTGATGCCATTTCTTGCCTATAGATTTTTGGGAGGTGCATAATGAATCTTGCCATATTTCCACGACGCCGTTACACCGAAAGAGAGACTCCCATTGAGTTTCTACCCCGCTTCACCGCTGCACTCAACGGACCCAACGTATACATTAAAAGAGATGACCTTCTCGGATTAGCCGCGGGCGGGAACAAAACCCGCAAGCTGGAGTTTCTTGTTGCAGACGCCCTTGCGCAGGGTGCAGACACGCTTATTACCTGCGGTGCAGTCCAGTCAAATCACTGCCGTCTGACATTGGCCGCAGCAGTAAAGGAAGGCCTCAAGTGCCGACTGGTTCTTGAAGAGTCCGCGCCTGGAAGCTACAACCCGGAAGCCAGCGGCAACAACCTTCTTTTCCGATTGCTGGGGGCAGAAAAAATTGAAGTGGTTCCGGATGGTTCGGATTTGATGGCGGCCATGCAGAAAATGGCCGACGAGCTTTCAACCATAGGCCGCAAGGGCTATGTCATACCCGTTGGCGGCTCAAACCCGATCGGTGCTACTGGCTACGTGGCCTGCGCTCAAGAGATTCAGAACCAATTATTTGAAAAGCAAATTTGTATCGATCGACTCGTGGTCGCAACCGGCAGCGCTGGAACCCAGGCAGGTCTGGTCACCGGTTTTTGCGGCTGCAATATGAACATCCCAATCGTTGGCATTGGCGTGAGTCGCGACCCCCAGGATCAGGAACCGATGGTCTACGAGTTGGCCAATAAAACTGCTGAATTGATCGGGGTTAACCATGAAATACCAAGGCAGGCCGTGATCACCATAGGTGATTACTGGCGGCCGGCGTATTCTGTTCCCAACAAAAAAATGGTTGAAGCCGTACACATGATGGCAAAAACCGAAGGCATCCTGTTGGATCCGGTGTACACCGGCAAAGCCATGGCTGGTTTGATTGACCTTTCTCGAAAAGGCTATTTCAAGAAAGACGAAAATGTTCTCTTTGTCCATACCGGTGGAGCCCCAGGATTGTATGTTTATATAAAGTCTATCCTCGGACTGGAAGAGGTCGCAGATTGATTCTGCAGAAACTAAGGGTCAGGTCTCCATTGTTGACAGAATATGGAAATAGCAGAATAGAGATGCTATTAAGTTAATAAGTTAAGGGCGTCCCCTAACTGTAGTCCCCTCACTGTACAATTGCACATGCGTTCGAATTCATATTTATGGCAAAAATCGCGATAGAAGCGTAGCCATTTAAGGCAATGGCGCTGATGCCGATCCGGATGTTAATTTGTTTGAGAATATCGTGGCGCTAAAATGCGGGACAAACGAAAACAGTTTACCGGTCGCATAGAGGAATCATGACAAAAATTGCCATTGCATCTGATCATGCCGGATATCACTTAAAGGGGATTCTAATAGCCCACCTCAAAGCAAAAGGCCATGTCGTAAATGACTTTGGAACAGACAGCGATATGTCGGTGGATTATCCGGATTACATACGTCCGGCAGCAATCAGTGTGGCCTCCGGAAAGGATGAATTGGGAATCGTTCTTGGAGGAAGCGGAAATGGAGAGGCCATGGCGGCAAACAAGGTTCGTGGTGTTCGCTGTGCTCTGTGCTGGAACGAGAAAAGCGCCCGCCTTGCCAAAGAACACAACAATGCCAATATGATTTCCATAGGCGCTCGCATGGTGAGCGAAAGTGAATCAATAAAAATAGTGGATACGTGGCTACAGTCTGAATTCGAATACGGCCGCCATGTTCGCAGAATTGATAAACTTGAATAAGCTTTGCGCGCTCAAAAATTTCGTTTTAACAGACTGTCGCCGATGGCATGAACTATCTGACGTTTCATCCCCGGGCATAATTGGGGGTTGGGCCATAAAAGGAGATGCGAAATGGTTCTGAAACATCCTCTTGGAAGGAACGGGCCGAGTGTCGGCCGCCTCGGATATGGTGCCATGGTTCTGGAGGGCTACTATGGCGCCTCCGATGATGACCAAGCCGTGGAGACAATTCGCCGCGCTCTCGGTGCGGGGCTGACGATGATCGACTCCGCCGACGCCTACGGCAACGGTCACAACGAACTTCTTGTCGGCCGCGCGGTCAAGGGGAGGCGAAGCGATGCCTTCATCGCGACGAAGTTCGGTATCGTATTTGATGAAAAAGAGACCGGGACCGACCTGCCGACGGGCTGGGGGTTCTCGCTCAAGATCAATGGCAAGCCGGCTTATGTCCGCAAAGCACTGGATGGCAGCCTCAAGCGCCTGGGCGTCGATGTCATAGATCTGTGGTACGCACACTATGCGGACCCCGTGACCCCGATCGAAGAAACCGTAGGCACCATGGCGGAGGCTGTCAGCACAGGGAAGGTGCGGTATCTGGGATTGAGCAACGTCACCCCGGATGAAGTCAGGCGCGCGCACGCGGTGCACCCGATAACAGCAGTGCAATACGAGTATTCCCTCTGGCGCCGGGAGGCCGAGACAGCTCTCCTCCCGACTTTACGCGAACTCGGCATCGCCCTGGTCGGCTGGTCTCCTCTGGGCAGCGGGTTTTTGACCGGGACCGTAGGAGAGCTGGACAAGAGCGACTTTCGTCAGAACAACCCGCGCTATGCCGGAAAGAATCTGGCGAAGAATCGCGACCGTTTTGCGCCGTTGATGCACATCGCCAAGGAGCTCGGAGTCACTCCCGCACCGCAGGCCCTTGCGTGGCTTCTGCACCAAGGCAAGGACATTTTCCCGATACCGGGAACGCGCCGTCCGGAACGAATTGATGAAAATGCCAAGGCGGCGGATATCCATCTGGATGGCGAGATGTTGAAGCGGATTGATGAATTCGCCCGCCCCGGTTTGGCCGAGGGCGCAACGCTCATCTAATCATCCGCCGCCCGACGATTTGCTGGTGCCGACCCGGCCAAAAAAGCGGCCGGGCCGCACGGTTCAATCGCCGGGCCGCAGAAAATCACCGATGAAGCGCATCTGCCCGATCAAGGTGCGACGATGTAAGGGAGTATCCGTATGAGCACGGTTCGAATCGCCTTGGCCAATCTCCGCGTGCCCTCGACGCCAGAGGAGTCGGTACTTCTGGCGACATCGGCCGTCGCTGAGGCAGGCCGGCAAGGCGCGCTCGTGATCTGTTTTCCGGAATGCTTCGTTCCCGGATACCGGTGGCCGGGCGCGGCGGCACCTTCACCGGATGCCGCGTTTCTCGAACAGGCGTGGGCCGATGTGGCGGATTCCGCCGGGACCGCCGGTATCACGGTCATCCTGGGCACGGAGCGCATCACCGACCGCGGCTTGCAGATCACCGCCTGTGTATTTAATCCGGACGGCACAATCGCGGGGTGGCAGGACAAGGGGCAGATCGACCCGGCGGAAGAAGTGATCTATCCCGCACTGGCGACCGAACGTCGGATTTTCACCGCCGGCCCGATGACGTTCGGTGTGGTGATTTGCCACGAAGGGTGGAGGTATCCGGAGACGGTGCGGTGGGCGGTGCGCCGGGGCGCGCAGGTCGTGTTTCACCCGCATGTGCAAGTCGCCGAACCCGGAAGTTACCGTCCCGCCACATTCGCGGATCCCGCCAACACCTTCCACGAAAAGGCGATATTGTGCCGTGCGGCGGAGAACACGTGTTACTTCGCGTCGGTGAACTGCGCGAGCGAAGGTTCCGGCACTACGTCAGCCGTCGCGTGCCCGGACGGTACGCTTCATGGCTATCAACCTTATGGACAAGAGGGCCTGCTCGTGGCGGATCTGGACCTCAGCGCCGCCACCGGATTATTGGCCTCACGATGCCGGACCTCGCCGATGTGAGAAGCTGTGGTGTGGCGCCTGGGATACCGGCCGCCTGAACCATTGTTACTCAGGACGCCAAACAATTGGTGCCTGTGAAAACCCGTTGGGGTTACCCCTACCACGGCACGGTTTTTCTCTGTATCAGACCCCGAAATGCAATCGCTTGGGTGGTTTTACAAGAAAAATGTGAAACGACTTTGAGCACTTGTGAGAAGCCGTCAAATAGTTGTTGACAACAACTGTTTAGTTGGCCTATGAAACTGTTGTATACAACAACTATAAAG
The DNA here is from genome assembly GCA_046704125.1 of Desulfobacterales bacterium. Taxonomy (GTDB): domain Bacteria; phylum Desulfobacterota; class Desulfobacteria; order Desulfobacterales; family JBJKSK01; genus JBJKSK01. Next base: position 5,707 of record JBJKSK010000542.1, read on the forward strand.
GAGCGAAGATGGATCGAACGAGCGTCCGCCGTTTCAGGCGCAGTCTACGCAGGTTGGAGCGCCTCATCGAGGCCAGGCTCCGGGATGAAATGTGTTGCCTTGGAGTGAGTGTCGCTCAGTGCCATGCCCTCATGGACATAGATAAGCTCGAATGCCCGTGTCTCGGAGATCTGGCCGCGCAAATGGGCCTGGACAAAAGCACGCTCAGCCGCACCGTTGACGGTCTGGTCAATGTGGGCCTGGTGCAGCGAGAGCCGGGGGGCACGGATCGCAGGAAAACGTACCTGCGGCTCACCGAAAACGGAAAGGTCATGTGCGAACGGATCCACGCCGAGAACGACGCCCTTTTTATCAGGGTGCTGGAGGGCCTCGAGGAGGATTCGGAGCGGGTTATCCGGATTTTTGAAGGACTTGTCGAGTCTTTGTCCAGGCATGTGCAGTCGGCAGCGGAATGTTCGAAGGAGTGCAGGAGCAAGTAGCGGTGCTTGCGGGCGACGGCCCGCAGGGTGGAGCAGAGTGCCATTTCGGCTGTTGGATGTTGAGATCAGACAAGGGGGGTGTGAATCATGGAATCCAAGGAATATTTTGAAGTGAACGCCACGCAATGGGAGAAGATGCGCCAGGGCTTCTTTTCCGAGGAGGTGTGCGAAGCGGCTTTGGACGCAGCGGGGGTCCGGGCGGGTGAAACCGCCGTTGATGTGGGGGCCGGCTCAGGGTTTTTGAGCCGCGGACTAGTGGCCAGGGGCCTGTCGGTGATCGCCGTGGATCAGTCGCAGGCCATGCTCGATGAACTCTCCGCACACCTGCCGGGAGTGGACTGCCGTCTGGGCGAATCGCAGGATTTACCCGTTGAGGACGCCAGCGTGGATCACGCCATTGCCAATATGTACCTGCACCATGTACCGGATCCAGCCGCCGCCATAGCCGAAATGGCGAGAGTGCTCAAACCCGGAGGCCGGCTCGTGCTAATCGATCTGGACGAGCATGAACATGAATTTCTGCGCACGGAACATCACGATAGATGGATGGGTTTCAAGCGCACCGGCGTGGAGAGATGGATCTCGCAAGCTGGTCTGAAGCAGATCCGGGTGGGCGGTGCCGGCAGCGACTGCTGTGCGAATTCCTGCGCGAGTGACGACAAGGCCCGCATTTCCATTTTTCTGGCTCAGGCAATGAAGCCCCGAAGGGATGCGTAACCATGGCAAATCGACAAGCGGCGCAGCCTGACGTTTTGCCGGCACCATAGGCGAAAAAAGAACCTCTGGAGTTCGGTGCGGCGTGATCATCACGATCGTGTGGATTATCTACATGGTCGGATCAAGTTAACCTCTTGATATGTTGATTTGAATTCACTATGGAAAAAACACATGGAACTGAAAATAATAACGGATTGCTCTGGAGTTGATTGGCAAAATATAGCTGCCTTGCTAAAAGAAGTTGGAATGGCTTACCATGAACCTGAGGTCCATAAGAGGGCTTTCGAGGCCAGTCATACAACCGTTTTCATTTATGAGGCATCACGGCTGATAGGTTTTGGAAGAGCCATCTCTGATGGCGAATATCAGGGAGCCATTTATGATGTCGCGGTTTTGCCGGAAGCTCAAGGAAAAGGAATTGGAAAAGTCATCATTCAAACCATTTTGGATCGACTTCAAAACTGCAATATCATTCTTTACGCCGCTCCTGGAATGGAAGGTTTTTATAGAAAGCTCGGGTTTGGAGCGATGAAAACCGGAATGGCTTTGTTCACGACTCCACAAGCAATGGAAAAATTCACTGCATAGTTTACCGGATCACCCAGTCCGCCGGACGGCAAAAAGGTGCCACCGGTGACCGGAGCAGACACGGGGGTCAAACCCCTGCACACTTGGCAAAATTCCTGTCGTTCAGCCGCGCCTGCCGGCTGTAATGAGAACAGAAAGGATGGGACGCCCCGAAGCCGATAAAAAAAACAGGGGGAACATGGTTTGCGTGAGCCCCGTGCGTTTCCCAAAATGGGAGGTGAAAGGGAGGCATATATGACTCCGGTCTATCGTAAACTTCAGGAACAATTGGATCAGTATTCCGTCGGATATCCGGCTGCGGAATCCGGGATTGAGATCAAAATACTCGAAAGACTGTTTACGGAGAAGGAGGCTGAAATATTTCTCCAAATGAGTATGCTGCCAGAATCTTCTGAAGCCATTGCGGCCAGATCCGGGAGCAATCCGGGCCAAGTTGACGTTTGGCTCGATGAAATGTACAGAAAGGGTCTTGTTTACCGTCATGCCAAAGACGGGGATGTGAAATACGGGGCGGTACCCTTCATAGAAGGCATCTGGGAATACCAGATCAAGGGCATGGATCGGGAACTGGCTGAAATGTTTGAAGACTATGTCCAGGAGACTCTTCATAACAACCTGACCAACACGAGCCCCCTTCTTATACACCGCCCCATAGCGGTCAACCGGGCCATCGACATATCGTTTCCCGTTTTGACCTATGAAAACTCACGAAAGATAGTCCAGAACCAGAAATTGATCGCGGTTACTGACTGTATTTGCCGGGTCCAGAAAGGCTTGATCGAAAAGGGATGCGATAAGCCGCTGGAAACCTGCTTCATGTTTGGGGCCGCAGCCAAATATTTTATTGACCGGGGCGCTGGCCGCCAGGTCTCTATTGACGAAACATTACATATTCTCGATGCTTGCGAAGAGGCGGGATTGGTGACAATGCCGTTGAACACGCAAAGACCCGCCACTCTTTGCACCTGCTGCTCGGATTG
>JBJKSK010000543.1:0-6384 GCA_046704125.1 Desulfobacterales bacterium
CTCGGGCAGCTCAATGGTCACCCCGCGAAGCCCCGGCCAGCGATTCAGGACGGCAACGATCTGTGCCGCACTAAACCCCTTTAACCCTTTGAATCCGGCAATAACACAGGGCGGGTGCTTTGCCACAACCTCGGAAACCGGCCACATGGTCTGCGGGACCCGAAAGGTCGGTTTGATTGTACCCAGGGCAGTAAGCACTTCTATGTTCTTATCCCTACTTCCGATGTAGGGCAGCCCGGCATCGCCCAAAGCATCGGTGACCCGGTCGATGGCTTTTCGGATGAAGGTATCGGAAAGGTTGGCGTAGGGATGTTCCGGGGCGTCGTGGCGCAAGGCGGCCAGTGCCTGCCAGGGGTTGTCCCAGACGGCGGCCTGATCCACCGGATGCACGGCCAGAAGATCCATCAACCCACTGGCGTAAATGATTTCCGATGCCGCTCCGGCCTGCACGGTGTCCAGGCCCTTGTCAGCGGCAAAAAGCGACGCGGCCATTCCGGCCATCCCGGCTCCGATCACCATGACATCGCAGCGGATCTCAAATGAGTTCATTTCATCACCTCCGCAGCGCAAGTCTGCCGGTCATTTCCGCCAAGCCGCTGCAATTCCAGACCAAAAAGGCCACAGTGGACAGCCTCCTGGAGCTCGGCCTGCATCATAGCCGTCTCCCACATCAGCGGATGCAACCCGCGCCAGCGTTCATCGAGAAAATCGACCAGCTTAGCAAGGTCGGCGGCGTCATCCAATACCCCTGTGTCATAAAGATAAGCCGCCATCCGAAGGCTGCAAAAAGCCCCCTGGCAGGGTCCCTTGCCGATGCGCGAGCGAAGCGCCACAGCCAATAAATCGGGCCTGCCGCCGGCATGGCGAATGTCTTGCACGATGCTGTCCACGGCGCTGGCAGGCACCATTTCGCATTCGCAAAGCAGCGGATCCTGTGGCGCACAGTTTTTTATCCACACCCGGGGGGCGAGCCCCGGTTCAGTCCACCGACCATCGGTGGTACACGGTAAGGGCTCGATGCGAGTACGGCAGACCATATCCACACCCAGGCGAGTGCAGACCAGATCGGCGGCTTTTTCGGCCATGAGCCGAAATGTCGTCAGTTTGCCTCCGGTAATGGTGATGAAGTTTTCCAGCCCGTCTCCCAGGTGGTCAAGCAGGGTATAACCGCGGCTCACGCACCGATCATCGGTTGCCCCGGAGGCGCAGACCAGGGGCCGCACTCCGGAATAAGCACGGATATAGCGGGTCCGGGCAAGTTCGGGAACCATGACTGCGCCCTGTTCGATGATCCGGTCGACTTCGGCGATGGACGGACGGTTCCCATCGGGAGTGGCGATGCGCACCGAGGTGGTACCCAGAATCGAGACGGTGCCTCCGGGTACAAGAAGATCTGCATCGGTGGGGGGTCGAAGCCGGTTGATCACGCGTTGCGTGAGCCGAGACTGGGTGACGAGAAGGCTGCCCTGGGAATAGACCATGGAAATGTGCGATCCGGCCATGGCCGCCACTTCCCCGGCCCAAGCCCCCGCGGCGTTGACGATCTCATCGGCCTCGATGGTCAGGCGTTTTCCATCCGGGCCGGAGGCCACGGTCACTGCCGCGAGGCGCCGGCCCTTTTTCACAAAGCCCGACACCCGGGTGTGGCGCAGAAAAACGGCGCCCAGCCGTCTGGCCTGAGCGATATTTTCCAGAGAAAGCTTGAAAGGATCGATGCTGGCATCGGAGACCTCATAGGCGGCCACGATGCGCTTTGAGAGCACCGGTTCCATTTCAAGGGCCTGGCTGACTTCAAGAGCCTTGGCCTGGATGCCGCATTTGGCGCACAACCCCGGGAAGTCAGCCACATAGTTTTCACTGTCTCCGGCCACCGCCACAAACAGCCCCCCGGTGTCCTGCACGCAATGCGGGGCCAGGCGCTTTATCAACGCGGCCTCGATGCAACACTCGGCGGCGGCCCCGGGGTCACGGGCCACGTAACGGGCTCCGCTGTGCAGCAGGCCGTGGTTTCCCCCGGAGGCTCCCGCGTTGATGTCGCCGCGCTCCACCAAAACGCAGGAAACCCCCCGCAAGGCCAGATCCCTGGCCAGTCCCGTACCGGTGACCCCACCGCCGATGATCACGACCTGGGTTTTCACATTGCTTCTCCGAAAAAATGCTTCATATTCAACTGCCCCTCGAGCGAACAGGCCATTTCCTTTGGCTTTAGGCAATCATCGCTAACTGGGTAGTCAGCGCTTGGTTTGACAGGTTTTTTCTTGAGCCTTTTCAAAGGCAGTGCTACCGTCACAGCGCCAAGCAGCTGTTGCCACCGAAAAATTTCCAAAACGGTCTTTGAGTTTTCGAATTCGAACAATCTAACCCAGGAGGCACATAGACTGTTTTCGATGTCGATTCAAAGCTGTTTTTTTAATCATTTCGGTATAAAATACCGCTTCTCACGAACCTTTTCAACAAGTTCATCTTTATCACAAAGAAAATGGAGATGTCATACTGATTTTTCGTAAAACAACATTTATTTTAAATAATTTTCTTTTATGATAGCATAAATCTTCGCAAGACAACATTTGCGATGTATCCAAACATACCAGCCCGCGACGCCTGCATCGTGCAACCCATCCGCCGATCGAAACGGCGGTCCGGCAGACGCCCACGGAGACGGCCATGACAACGTCTAAAGCGGTTATTCCGCCCGAATCTGAACAAACCAAAATTTCCGAAAAAACCGAAGGCTCCCGTCTTGTCCCCGCCAAAGGGCCGATCGTGCGTCGTCGACGCGAGAAAATTATCAAGCGCATCCAGGAGACCGGATTTTTGACCATCGACTCGCTGGCCAAGAGTTTCGAGGTCACCCCTCAGACCATCCGACGGGACATCAACCAGCTCAGCGCTCAAGGCCTGTTAAACCGGTATCACGGCGGGGCCGGTGTGGCTTCAAGCATCGAAAATGTGGCCTATTCCGAACGAAAGGGGTTTTGCCTGCAGGAAAAACAACGCATCGCCGCGTTGATCGCCACCCATATTCCCGACCGGGCGTCATTGTTTATCAACATCGGCACCACCACCGAGGAAGTCGCCCGGGCGCTTTGCGGGCACGAGAAATTACGGGTGATCACCAACAACTTGCATGTGGCCGCCATCTTTACCGGCAACTCGAACTTTGAAATCATCGTGGCCGGCGGCATGGTGCGGCATCGAGACGGCGGCCTCATTGGGGAAGCCACCATCGATTTTATCCGCCAGTTCAAGGTGGATTACGGCATCATCGGCATCAGCGGCATCGACGCTGACGGCACCCTGCTGGATTTCGACTACCGCGAGGTCCGGGCTGCCCGGGCCATCATCGATAACTCCCGAAAAGTTTTTTTAGCCGCCGATCACACCAAATTCGGGCGAAATGCCATGGTTCGACTTGGAAATATCAGTGAAATATCGGCGCTTTTCACGGATCGGAAGCCACCGGCACCCCTGGTGGAGATTCTGCGCGCCGCCGATGTGGGGCTGTTTGTCGCCAATACCAGGGAAACCTCCAATTGGTGATAGCCCCGACCTTAGGCAAGCAGTCTGCAGCGATTACCCCTGATGGGGAGAAATCAAAAGCAAATCGGCCCGCGGCATTTCAATGAAAAGAAATTCCTTGACAGAGCCGACCAGGCTTGGATAAATGGAACGCGTTTTGATCTTTTTCGAGATGTGATTCAGGCAGGAGACTTTAGAAAAACCATGGGATATCGGACAAAAACCAATTTCCGATTTTGGTGGTGGCAAACCATTTAAAATGGTTCTCCGTCCGCATCGCATCTGCATTACCCGCTGATCTAAAATTAGAAAAGGACTGTGAGCACCCCCTATAGCTCACGGTCCTTTTCTAATTTTCAAGGGGCTGTGGGCATCTCGAGCCGGCAGCCCCTTTTTGCCTCAAAGGGTCGCCAACCAACTCGGGCCGCTGGGAATGCAAATAAAAACTTCCAGAAAAACATCATGAACCTTGCCTGCAACAAAGGAGAACGCGCCATGTTGGTGGTGATGAACCAGACCGCAACAGAAAAAGAGACGGCCGCAGTCGTGGCGGCCATTGAAAAACGGGGTTACACGGCCAGACCCATTCCAGGCGGCGATCGGGTATCGATCGGCGTGCTGCACAACCGGGGCGCCGTGGATGCCTCCTATTTTCTAGGACTGCCCGGGGTCAAGGAGGTCATTCCCGTCACCCGACCCTACAAGCAGGTCAGCCGGGAGTTCAAGCCTGAGGACACCCTGGTACACGTCGGGAATGTGACGATCGGAAACGGCCACCTGACCATGATCGCCGGCCCCTGCGCCATCGAGAGCGAAACCCAGGCGCTGACGATTGCCAGACTCGTTCACAAGGCCGGCGCACAGATCTTTCGCGGCGGCGCCTTTAAGCCGAGAAGCTCTCCGTATTCTTTTCAGGGCCTGGGTGAAGAAGGACTCCGCATTCTGGAAAAGGTCCGGGCGGAAACCGGTATGCCGGTGGTCACTTAGGTGATGGACGAACAGACGTTTCCCATGGTGGAACAAAGCGCGGACATCATCCAGATCGGAACCCGGAACATGCAAAATTTCAGCCTGCTGCGTCGAGCCGGGCGGGCGAGAAAGCCCGTGCTGCTCAAACGAGGCATGGCCGCTACCATCGATGAATGGCTTATGGCCGCCGAATATATTCTTGAAGGTGGAAACGACCAGGTGATCCTTTGCGAGCGCGGGGTACGCACCTTTGTCAACCACAGCCGAAACACCCTGGACCTGAGCTCGATTCCCGTGGTCCAAAAAGAAAGCCATCTGCCCATTATCATAGACCCAAGCCATGCCGCCGGGCGCCGCAACCAGGTCATCCCCCTGGGAAGAGCCGCCGTGGCCGCCGAAGCCCACGGGTTGATGGTGGAAGTGCATCACTCACCCGATACTGCGCTTTCCGACGGAGCCCAGTCGCTTTACCCTGAGCAGTTCGAAATTTTGTGCCGCCAGGCCCGATCCATTCGCGATATCCTGAAAGATGGCAAACGGCAGGATTAAAAAGTCCAAGCAGGGAGAGACGCCATGATACGCATTGACATCAAAGACGCCACGAAACCCTCGGCCATTTACATCGGTGAACGGCTGGAAAACCTCTCCGAGTATCTTCCTTCGGGACGTCGGGTCATTATCACCGATACCAATGTATTGACCCTCTGCGGCAGCCGGTTTCCCTCCGGAGAGGTGATTGCCATCGGCACAGGTGAACCGATCAAAACCCTGGAGACGGTCCAGGATATTTTCCAGCACTTGATTGAAACCGAGGTGGACCGGTCTTCATTTATCGTTGGTATTGGAGGCGGCATCGTCTGTGATGTCACCGGCTTTGTCGCATCCACCTACCAGCGGGGTCTGCGCTTTGGCTTTGCGGCCACTACCCTGTTGGCCCAGGTCGATGCCAGCGTGGGTGGAAAAAACGGGGTCAACTATAAAGGCTACAAAAACATGGTGGGGGTATTCAACCAACCCGAATTCGTGTTGTGCGACCCGGCTTTGTTAACCACCCTGCCAGCCCGGGAAGTGCGGTGTGGAATGGCTGAAATCGTCAAACATGCCGCCATCGCTTCTCCGGAACTTTTCAATTTTCTCGAAACCCATGCCCAGGAGGCCTTGGCCCTGGAACCCGTGGTAGTGGAAAGACTCGTAGCCGAATCCGTAAGAATTAAGGCCGCCGTGGTCAGCCGAGACGAACGGGAGGCCGGAGAGCGACGAAAGCTCAATTTCGGGCATACTTTCGGCCATGCCATCGAAAAGACCACCGGAGTCAATCACGGCGAGGCGGTCAGCGCCGGCATGGTGGCAGCCGCCGGTCTATCGGTGCAACTGGGATATCTCGACGCCGAGGCGAAAAAGCGGATCGAAAAACTCTTGCGACGCCTGGATCTGCCGGTGCGTGTGCCCATTGATGTAGAGGCGGCCATCGATGCCCTGCGCCGGGACAAGAAACGAGAGTCTGAAAACCTGCATTTCGTTTTACTGGAGGCCATCGGCAAAGCCGTGGTGGAAAATATTGCACTTGAAAAACTGCAGCAGGCGGCCCGGGTTTTGATGTAGTGCCTTACTCCTGAATAGCTGTCAAAAAAACAAGAATTCTATCCATGAATCTTCACCCATGGTTTTTCCTACAGCCCACAGCCTGATATGGTTGAATATTTGTCAACAGAAAAAACCTGTCCATACCAAGAAAAATTGGGTCGACGATTTCATCGAACGCCTGGATAGAGGCGGGGTCTGCAATAACGACAGTTGAGCTCTCTGATATTCGCGGGTTGGATACCGCCTGACTAGGCTTCGTCGTGGAGCTACCTCGGTCTAAAAGCGGGAGTTTCGGCCCTAAGGCTTATTCCG
>JBJKSK010000544.1:0-4116 GCA_046704125.1 Desulfobacterales bacterium
GGGACGTGATCCAGGAGGTCGCCCCCCGCCTGGGTCTCGATGAGGCCTTCCCCTGGGCCAGTTGGCAGGCTTATCTGGACTGGCGCTGCGAAGACACGGGGCTGCGCTTCGAGCAATTCAAGGAAAAGGACCTCGTGAAAGGGCAGATGCGCTACCGAAAATACGAGGACGCCGGTTTTGCCACGCCGACGGGCAAGTTCGAGTTTTACTCGACCATCATGGAGCAGGCGGGCAGCCATGCCCTGCCGGTCTATGTCGAACCGCCCGTGTCTTTGTCCAGGGACTATCCGCTGATGCTCATGACCGGCACGAAAAAACTTGCCTATTTCCATTCGGAACTGCACCAGATCGATTCGCTGCGCAAGCGCCATCCCGATCCTGTCGTTGAAATCCACCCGGAAACGGCCTCGGCTTTGGGCATATCCGACGGCGACTGGGTTTTTGTGGAATCGCCGCACGCCAAAATCAAGCTCAGGGCCAGGTATTTCGACGGTATTGCCCCCGATGTCGTAAACGCCGAACACGCCTGGTGGTACCCCGAGGCGGGCCCGCCGGAGTATCGCTGGAAGGAATCATGCGCCAACCTGCTTTTCGGGGGCGACCATTTCGATCCGGACACGGGAGCCGAACCGCTGAAGTGTTATGTCTGCAGGGTCGCGCCCTGTTCCCCTGCAGGCTGAGTGGAGATATCGGACGGATTGGCTTACCAGGCGCCCTGTCTACCCGGCGGTAAGGATCAACCGGATGATTTCCTCGCGTTTGAAAAGGCGCATGGGCGGCCCCCACGTGCCGGTTCCCCGGCTCACGATGAGGTCCATGGCGCCCACGCGGTAGAAACCGGCCACGTAAGGATAGAAAAGGCGAACGAGGTACCGAAACGGCCAGATCTGACCGTCATGGGTATGCCCGGAAAGCATCAGATCGACGCCGAGCGCCGCGGCTTGTTTCACTTCCAAGGGGCTGTGACAAAGAAAGATCGTGGCGCCCTTCGGACGGCTGCCCAGGGCGTTTTCCAGGGCGTTGTCTTTTGCTCCCAGCTGCCGCCGGGCGGTGAGGTCGTCGACCCCTGCGATCACCAGCTCCGGCGCAGCAACCGCCCATTGATCCTCCAGCACGTGAAAGCCGGCCTTTTTAAACAGGGCCACAGATTTCTCCCGGCCCGCGTAGATTTCGTGGTTTCCCGTGACCGCCCACACGCCAAGCGGCGCCTTGAGCTGTTTCAAGACCGGTACAAGGGGCTCCACCGGGCCCACGTCTCCATCCACCAAGTCGCCGGTGATAAAAATGATGTCGGGGTGGCAGGCTAACACCCTTTCAACGATTCCGTTGAGCCATTTTTTCCCCAGAATGTCTCCGATGTGCAGATCCGAGATCTGTACGGCCACAAGCCCATCATAGCGGGCGGGCAGATGGCCCAGGGGGATCTTGTAGGAGCTGATAGCCGGACCCCGCGAGGCCTGAACGATGGCGACGATGGAAAGAAGCCCCGCCAGGCCGAGGGCAGACCAGCGGACAGAGGAGATCCAGGGCTTGAACAGCAGCCCGAAGCCCGTGAGCAGATCGGCGGCCAGCAGACAGACCAGGGTGAGGAAAAGGACGCCGATCCAGTAGGCGCCGATCCATTCCAGCGGGGTGGAGAAAAACTCGGTCGGCTTCCAATGGGCGCATATTCGGCTCAGGGGATAGCTTGCCCAAAGAAAAGCGGTCAGCCCCAGCACCACGCGGCGACTGGTTGCGGATGTCAGCCCGGGCAGGAAAAGCGCTCTCAGCAAAACGTAGGCGTGCATGAGCGTCCAGACGCCCAGAACGGTTGTAAGAAAGATGGCAAAACGCATTGAACCGCTCATGGATCAACCTCTTTTCCCCCTGCGCCCGGTGGCCGCCCCGTCGAAGTTCTTGCTGCGCGGCAGCAAGTCGTTTGGCAAAAGGTCCCGCTTTCCGGGATCAGAAGGCTTGCCTCCTAAGCATTTCGGGCCGTTGCGCCTCCGACTCGGGTCCGGGCATTGTCGCTACACCGAAGCGATAGCATATTGCCGAAGATCTGCAAAGGGCCGGGCGCCAGGAGCCGATATCCTTTACCATCTGCGGGCTGCCTTTCCCAGACGGGCTTTTTGCGGGTTGACACTGCCTTTTATTGGTGCCATAGAACCACGTCGATTCCAAGCACTTCCAAAACACACCACAAGCCGGATGGGAGAAGAAATTGAACCCCCTTTACGCCACGCTGATCCTCTTCGGGGTGGGAACCGTCGCCGGATTTCTCAACGTCACCGCCGGAGGCGGATCGACCCTGACCGTTCCAACCCTTATTTTTCTCGGGCTTGACGCCGCCCTGGCAAACGGCACCAACCGGGTGGCCATTTTCGTCCAAAACCTCTTTGCCGTCTACGCGTTCAAGAAGGAAAATTACCAGCAGGCCAAGCTCAGCCTGAAGCTGTCGCTTTTGACGCTTCCCGGCTCCATCGCCGGAGCTGTCCTGGCCGTGAAGATCAGCAACGGGCTGTTTCAGAAGATCCTGGCCATCGTGATGATCGGGAACATCGTGTCGATGCTCATCCCCAAATCCAAGATGGCCCTGGACAACTCGGAAAACAAGAAGATCGACTGGATGGTGTTTTTATCGATGTTCTTCATCGGGTTTTACGGCGGGTTCATCCAGGTGGGGGTCGGGTTTATCCTCATGGCGGCGATGAACTATCTCCTGAAATTCGACCTCATCCACGTCAACATGCACAAGGTCTTCATCGTCCTGGTCTATACCATCCCGGCCCTGGTCGTGTTTATCGTCACCGGAAACGTGAACTGGACCTACGGCCTGAGCCTTGCCGCCGGAAACGCCCTGGGCGGGTGGTGCGCGGTCAAGGCATCGGTCAAAAAAGGCAACAAGCTGATCAAGGCGGTCCTGGTTGTCGCGATCTTTCTCATGGCCCTGAAACTGCTGGAGGCGTTTTGAAAAAAGGGGTAAGGCGGCCTATGATTGCAAGGCTTTAGTGCCTTACTCTTGAAACCCTGCCGAAAAGACAAGAAATCGTTCTAGAACTTTCACAAATGATTTCTTTCTACAGTCTAATAGACTACAGCCTGCAGCCTTGCGGGCATAGCCCGCTTTAGACTGCAGATGGGTTTTGACCGGTCATGCAGCTCCTTTTATCGCCGTTTTCCCGGGCGACGGGACCAAAGCCGCACCCGGCATCGGTCCCGTCGCCCCAAGGTTCCCGATTATTTTCCAAAGAAGTCATGCATGCGCAGCAGCAGGTTGAAATCCCCCTTGACCGTGTACTTTTGATCCATGAACGCCTGCTGGCCATCCGCCTTGCCCGTGAAGATATCCATCCACACCTCAAAGGGGGTGTCAAACACGAGGTCGGCTTTTCCCGCGGGGCCTTCCATGCCCCGGATCCGGCCGTTTTCGATGAGGAAATGGCATGCCCCCGGCACGGCGCCCGAGAAATTGTACTGCAAGACCGCCCTGGTGTCGCCCGCCCCCTGGGGGTTGAACCCCATTTCGGTGATCCAGATGAAGGTTTCGATGGAATCCGGGCGGGGGATAAGCCCCTTTTCGCCGAACTCCCTGGGGGTAACGCCCTCGGCAATGCAGGTCTTCCAGAAGATATTGCCCATTTTGGCCATCATCCACTTGTCCTGGACAAGGTCCTGGGAGATTCGGGCCATGGTTTCCGGAAAGACCTTCATGGACTGTACGATTTCCCTGCCGGCCTGCCGGGTGGCCTCCAGAACGTCCTGGGCCTTTTCTTTCAGAAACGGCTGGTTCAGGGCTTCGGCGGCCGGCCGGTAGATTTCGGCCACAAGGTTGCCGTTTCTTCCCAAGATGAACCGGGCCCATGAGGAAAGCTGGTCGAAAACCGAAATCTCGGGAAACCCCGCCACGGAGAGCATAACCGCCTTGGGGAAGTCATGCCGCCGGGGGTGGCTGAACTCGCCCTCCCTGTTTTCGAAAAAGGGCTGGAGGGCGGGCAGGGTGCGCTCGATGAAGGCTTTCAGGGCCGCGTTGGCGGTGTAGTGATACAGCGGGGTGGCGTAGACCGCCAGATCGGCTTCGAGCCACTTGGGAAACAGTTCCCGGGTCATGTCGTCTTTGTGGATGCATAGGCCCGG
>JBJKSK010000545.1:0-7570 GCA_046704125.1 Desulfobacterales bacterium
CGGAATAAGCCTTAGGGCCGAAACTCCCGCTTTTAGACCGAGGTAGCTCCACGACGAAGCCTAGTCAGGCGGTATCCAACCCGCGAATATCAGAGAGCTCAACTGTCGTTATTGCAGACCCCGCCTCAATCCAGGCGTTCGATGAAATCGTCGACCCAATTTTTCTTGGTATGGACAGGTTTTTTCTGTTGACAAATGTTCAACCATATCAGGCTGTAGGAAAAGATCATTGGTAAAAATCGTGGATAAATTCTTGTTTTTTTTAACAGGATTCCAAGGGTAAGGCACTAAAAAAAGTCAGGAATATGCCGTGAAACTGTTTGACAGCCATTGTCACCTCGACGATCGCGCCTATGCCCATGATCTTGAAAAGGTCCTGGCCCGGGCCGCCGATGCCTGCGTGGCGGCCATGATGGTGGCCGGAACCCATGTGCGAAGCTCGCAACGCGCCGTTGAATTGGCCCGGGATCAAACCGGGATCATCGCCTCGGTGGGCGTTCACCCCCATGACGTGGCCAATTGCCGCGACTCGGATCTGGACAGGCTCAGGACCATGGCCCAAGATCCCAAGGTTCGGGCCTGGGGTGAAATCGGGCTGGATTTCAACCGGATGTATTCCCCCCGCGAGGACCAGGAAAAGTGGCTGGTAAGCCAATTGCGTGCCGCTGACGACCTGGGCCTGCCGGTGATCTTTCACGAACGCGACAGCAAAGGGCGGCTGCTGCAGGTACTGCGCGCCCACCCCAACCCGGCCCGAAACGCGGTGGTCCACTGCTTCTCCGGTACCGCCAAGGAGCTGGACGCCTACCTGGAGATGGGGTTTCTGATCGGCATTACCGGCATCGTCACCATTGAAAAACGCGGCGCGGCCTTGCGTGAGATGGTGCCGAGAATCCCTGCGGACCGGATCCTGGTGGAAACCGACGCGCCCTATCTCACCCCGGCTCCCGAAAAAAACCGGACGCCGCGAAACGAGCCGGCTTTTGTGCGGCACGTGCTGGCCCGCGTGGCCGAAATTCGGAGCGAAAATCCCCAAAGGCTGGCCGAAATGGTTTGGGAAAATACCTGCCGCCTGTTCCGGCTTCCACCGGAGACCTTTCCGGGGTAAACCCGCCTTCTTTCCGGCTCGTGCCTCATTTTCCCATCAGATAAGCCACCGCCTTTTCCAGGCCATCCAGGGAAAGTGCATACATGGGAAAGATCTGTCGAATCACATCGATGCTTCGGGTATAGCCCCACATCTTTTCGTCCACGGGGTTTAACCAGACGCTTTTGGGAAAGGTGGCGGCCAGAAACTTCAGACATTGGATGCTGGGCCGGCCGCTCCGGTCCTCCACATGAATCGAGCCGTCTGTGGCCATCAACTCATAGGGGGCCATGGAGGCGTCCCCCACAAGGACCAGCCGGGTCTCGGGATCGAGCCGGACAAACTCGTCGATGCGTTTGGGTTTGCGATACCGGGCCGGGTCCGTCCACAGGGTCTCGTAGACAGTGTTGTGAAAAAAATAGGTCCTGAGATCCTTGAATTGCGCCCTGGCATAATCAAAAACCGTCTGGACCACGCGAACATACGGGTCCATGGACCAGCCGCCGTTGTCGATGGCCAGCACCACCACCTTGAGCCGATCCTTGAGGCTGCGGTCAAAGACGATTTCAATCTCGCCGGCATTTTTCATGGTCTGGTAGATGCTGGCCTCCACGTTGACCTGATCCCGGGCTCCAGCGGGCACCAGATGGCGAAGCCGTTTAAGGGCCTCACCCACCATGGATTGGCTCAAAGGCCCCTGCGTGGCATAATCGCGATAGCGCCGGTCCATGGCGACCTTGATGGCCGAACGGTTCCGGGATACGCCTCCCACGCGCATGCCTCCCGGGTGGTATCCGGAATGACCCACCGGCGAGGTCCCGCCGGTGCCGATCCACCGGCTGCCTCCGTCATGGCGCCCCTTCTGATCGGCCAACCGGGCCTTGAAATAATCGATCAGCTCCTCCGGAGTCATCTTGGCCAGGGTCGATTCATCCAGGTCCAGCGCATCGGCCAGCTCCTTGGGGTCGCTGAGCCAGGTGTCCAAAAGGGTTTTGAGCACCTCGTCAAGTTCAACGCCCTGCGCATCAGGCATTTCGGCACCTCGAAAATGATGCGCAAAAACCTGGTCGAACACATCAAATAACCGCTCGCGCTTGATCAAAATCGTACGGGCCGCCGAATAAAAGTCTTCCAGGCTGGTGACCAACCCCAGGGCCAAGGCCCGCTGAAAGGTCAAAAACGCCGTTGGACTCACCGGAATGCCGGCGGTTTTAAGCTGGTAGAAAAAATCCACGAACATAAACGTACAATGCCTCACCAGGGGGGATAAATGGTTAGGCTTTAGCCGCTTCAGGCATTTCGGCCGCAGCCCGAGCCCGCCCTGATCATTCGGTTTGGCAAACAGCCCGGGCTAGAACAATTTCCGGCGGCTGGTCAGGTTGCTGGGCTCGTAATCCTGGCTCTTTTTAAACAGCACCCCGAGATAGGGAATGTCTCCTTTGACCAGGTTTTTAGGGCTGAAATCCGCATCGGCCTCCAATGCCCGGATCCAGTTGATCAACTCCCGGGTCGCGGGACGCTTCTCGATGGAATCCAGGTCCCGGAGCCGGTAAAACGCCGAAATCGCGTGTTCCATGAGTTCCGAATCGATCCGGGGGAAATGCACCTGTACAATCCGGCGCATCATGGCGGCGTCAGGAAAGGCGATGTGATGGAAATTGCACCGGCCCAGAAACGGATCAGACAGATCCCTCTTGGCGTTTGAGGTAATGATGATTACCGGACGGTTGCGGGCCGAGACGGTCTTGTCGATTTCCACGATGTCAAATTCCATCTGGTCGAGCACATCGAGCATGTCGTCTTGAAAGTCGGCGTCGGCCTTGTCGATCTCGTCGATGAGCAGCACGGTGCGCTGCTCGGCGACAAAGGCCTGCCCGACCTTTCCCATCCGGATATAGTCCTCGATGCGGCTGACATCCCGGCTGGAATCCCCGAAACGGCTGTCGTTTAGCCGGGTCAAGGTGTCGTATTGGTACAGCGCCTCGACAAGCTTCATGCTGGATTTCACGTTGAGCACGATCAGCGGCATCTTGAGGCTTTCGGCGATGGCATGGGCCAGCATGGTTTTTCCCGTGCCGGGCTCTCCCTTGAGCAGCAGGGGCATCTCCAGCGCCATGGAAATATTGACGATTTTCGCCAGTTCATCATCCAGTACGTAGCGGGAAGCCCCTGAAAATCGAGTATCGTTCATGTTGTTTTTTGCCCTTGATAAAGTTTGGTCTGACTCACAACGTTTTTCTGAATCTATGCGGTCTCCCGGATTCGGGCCGATACCCCCCGGGTCAATTCCAGCACCCGGTGGGCATGGGTGAGACTCAACGAACCGGTGCCGCAGGCAGGCGTGATCAGCGACTGGGCCAACACGGTTTCCGGCCTGACGCCGATAGCCGAGATGGCGGCGGCTCGTTGACGCCAGGCCGCCGCCAGGGAATCGACGGTTTCCCGCTGAATGTCATCCGGATCCAGGGTGGGCACGATGCCCCAGGCGATCTGTTTGCCGGCTTCCAGAAAACGGAGAAGCGGGGCCTTGTAAAGCATCAGCTTGTCAAAATAGGCATAGGCATCGAAGCTGAGAATATCTGCCGGAGAATCAAAAATCAGCGACCAGTCGGTGTTGGCACACACGTGAATGCCGGCCAGCGCGCCTTCGGCGTGGATTGCAGCGATCACCTCCTGGAAACAGGCGGCCACCTCTTCTTTGGAGATGCTGATAAAAGCCGATGAGCCAAAACCGGCCAGTGCCGGCTCATCGAGAAACAAAAGCCGCGGAACCCCGAGTCGGCGCATCTGCTGCGCCTGCCACCGGGCTTTCATGGCCAGCAGCTTGACGGCGGCGTCCCGAGCCTGCGGATCGTAAAAAATCGCCCGGCCGCCTGGATCGCACACCCCGGTGGCGAAGGTGATCGGCCCGGTGATCTGCCCCTTGACGGCGCAAGGCGCGGTGGGCGTTTTACCCATGGCATCAAGAAAGGCAAAAAACCCCCGGGCCGTACCCGGCGTCATGGCAAACCGGCTCCGGGAAAGCGGCGTCTCGCCTTGCTCGGCCTGCATATATTCCTGATAAAAGGCCACCAGTTCGTCATCAAACCCGCTTCCGGTGCTGTCGATGCAGGCTTTATCCGCTTGTGGAAGGTACCCGGGCATCCCTGGAAGAAACTGGCGCATCATTCCCTCTTCCGGGTAGTGCGGGAGCTGCACCCAGAGAGGAATCTCCGGCGTGTATTCCAGCACCAGGGCCATCGCCTGGCAATGATCGGCCATGGGAAGACTGCCGATGAGCACCGGAAGCCCGTTGCCCAAAAAATCGCCTGCCATCATGAAATATCCTTTCTTTTTTTCAAGGCTGCTTATCACGGCCGGTACGGCTTGACAAGGCCATGTGCTCGTGACCGATTGACACCCCCGGCAAGCGATGCTATAGTTTTTGCAAGCTGAAAAATATTTTTACCTTGTGCATAGACACTCTATGGTAGGCACGGTCCTGGCTTGGCCAGGTCAGGTTACGGTTGTGGGCGACATCATTTCCATCGCAAAAAAGCGCCAAAGCGCACAGGATCAAAGGGATGCGGTTGTCCGAAAGCGCAAAATCCACGCCGTGCAGCAGATCTTTCAATGCGCCCGCTGTGGATTGAAGTGCGAAAAATGCGGAACAGAGATTCCCCCGGACCCTGCCCGTAAAGCCGCGCTTCATTCCCTGCGCATCCCGTATCGTATCTGCCAAAGCTGCGCCGAAGAATATCTGTGTTACATCGACCAGTTAAAGGGCAATCCGGACCCAGACTACTACTGGCAAAATGCCGCCTGGCTGGAATCCTGGAGCGCATGGATCAAATACCGGAGCGCCACGGACAGCTACATGCAGTCCAAGGAGTTCCAACGACTCCTGCACGAGTTGAGGCAAAACAGACCTGATTAAATTAGGAGGACGATATGTTTGGAATCGGAATGCCGGAACTGCTCGTTATTCTGGTAATCATCCTGGTCATCTTCGGCGCCGGAAAACTACCGGACATCGGCGCCGGCATGGGAAAAGCCATTCAGAATTTTAAAAGCGCCACCAAAGAAGCTGAAATCAAACAGGATGAAACCGAAAAAATCGACGAGGGCAAAAAGCCCTGACTCCCCTGCGGACGACACGCGGTTTAAGCCAAGGCTTGCGTCAGATTCCATCGCTTTTGGCGCGAGGCTCCGGTTTTAAAAAACAAGTCTCCATCCCGGCCGGGGGGATGGAGACTTTCCGCGTCTGATACCGGCCCATGAACCAGCTCGCTAGAACGGGATATCGTCTTCCGGGCCCCCAAAGGAACTGCCCGATGGCGGGGAGGGAATATCGTTTTCATAGGCGGACATGGGGGGATCCGCCGAAGCCCGGCCGGTACCCGCATCCCGGCTTCCCAGCATCTGCATCTGGTTGGCGATTATTTCGGTGGTCCATCGCTTGTTGCCATCCTTGTCTTGCCACTCCCGGGTCTGAATACGGCCTTCGATGTAGACCTGTCTTCCCTTGGACAGATACTCGCCGCAGATTTCACCGAGTCTTCGGAAGGCCACAATCCGGTGCCATTCGGTTTTCTCCTTCTTTTCCCCGGTGGCTTTATCCTTCCATTCCTCTGAAGTGGCCACGGTGAAATTGGCTACCGCCGTGCCATCTGGCATATATCGCACTTCGGGATCCTTGCCCAGTCGTCCGATGATGATCGCTTTGTTGATTCCTGACATGATGATCTCCGATGGCAAATGAGGTTCATGAAACGCTCAGGTGACGGCTTATCTGAATACTAAAATTGGGCGACTCCTGTCAATGCGCGCGGAGAAAAAAAACTGTAAAGTTTTGGTCCGTCCCCTCTATCCTTACCAACTGGCTGGCACATGACCCAACCCGTCGAGCTGCTGCTTTCAATAACTGCCGGGGCTTTTCATGTCGGATGAAACCACATGGGGCAAACGCGTCAAGCGCCAGGTGATCGGGCGTAAACAGGACTTTTTTGCCGCCTGCGCGCCCGGTGTCGAACCCCTTCTGGCCCGAGAGATCGCCGCCCCGCCGGTGGCCGGCGAGGCGGTCCGCGCCGTCGCCGGCGGCGTGGTTTTTTCCGGCCGGCTGCATCAGGTCTACTTGGCCAACCTGCATCTTCGCACCGCCAACCGGGTGCTCATGCGGCTTTCCGAAATCAGGGCCGCAAGCTTTTCCCGCCTGGAGACCCAGGTGGCGAAATGGCCCTGGGAGCTTCACCTGTTTGCCGATACCCCCGTCCAGGTGCATGTCCGCACCCATCACTGCCGGTTGTATCACTCCGAAGCCGTCGCCCAGCGGTTTTTATCAGGCATCCGGATTCGGCTCGATCATTTCGGCACCCCTGCCCCTGAGCCCATCAGACAGCCGCAGCAGGTTTTCGTCCGAGGAATCGACGACCTTTTCACCCTGTCTTTGGACAGCAGCGGAGCACTGCTCTACAAGCGGGGGATCAAACGCCTCGGCGCACCGGCGCCGATCCGCGAGACTCTGGCGGCCGCCATCCTCCAGATAGCCGGTTATACCGCGGAAAAACCATTGATCGATCCCATGTGCGGCACGGGAACTTTTTGTCTGGAAGCGGCGATGATGGCCCGGAACATCCCGCCAGGCTGGTTTCGCGATTTTGCCTTCACCGGCTGGCCGGCGTTTCGGCCCAGCCGGTGGGAGTTTCTCCGGCGGGAGGCCGAAACCGGGATCCAATCCGTTTCATCGCCCAAGATCCTGGCTTCGGACAAGGATCCGGACGCCGTCGCCCGGCTCCAGGATACCCTCAAGCAGGTTGACCCCGACGGCCTGGTGCAGGTCGCGCACCATGACTTTTTCGATCTTTGCCCCGCCCGGGTCCTTTCCGTCCCCGGCCTGGTGGTGCTCAACCCGCCCTATGGCCACCGGATGGCGTTACCCATGGCCCCAGGACGTTTCTTTGCCGCCATCGGCGACAAGCTCAACGCTGATTTCCTAAACTGGAACGTCGCTATCATTGCACCCTCACGGGAAATCGCAGAATCCATTCCCCTTGACCTGGACGCCCGACCCATTTACCATGGAGGGATGAACCTGATTCTGCTGACAGGAAAGGTAGCTAATTGAAAATTTTTGATTTACCACTATCCCCGGATCCTTTGCCCTGTCCTGAACAACCACCCCCCCTGTATCCCAGCGCCCCCCGGGTGGCCGTGGGCGCAGTGGTCTTCCATGACCGGCGGGTACTACTAGTGCAGCGGGCAAATCCGCCGGCTCAGGGGCTGTGGGCCATTCCCGGCGGCAGCGTGAGACTCGGGGAAACCCTGCAGCAGGCCGCGGAGCGGGAAATCCTCGAGGAGACCGGCATCGTCATCGAAGCCGGAAAACCGTTGCTGACCTTTGATGTGGTGGATCGCGACCCGGACGGCCGGGTAAGGTTTCACTACGTGATCGTGGATCTTGCGGCCAAATACATCGGCGGCGACATCCAACCCGGTGACGACGCC
>JBJKSK010000546.1:0-4624 GCA_046704125.1 Desulfobacterales bacterium
CCTTTAGAAACCGGCCGGTTTCCGTCGTGTTGGAAATTCCCCAAGCCGTCGCCCTGGCCGTATCCAAACGCACCTTCGCGCACAATGTGGCCCTGCTGATCGCCTCTGCGTTGATGGCCGTACTGGCCATCTGGTGGGCCGGCAATGTCTTTATCATCAAACGCGTCCAGGCCATGGTCTCGGCCAGCCGGAAACTGGCCGCAGGCGATCTGAACGCTCGCATTGGGAAAATCGGTGTCAAAGATGAACTGAGTCTTCTGGCCGAGGTGTTCGACGATATGGCCGCATCGCTTCAGTTGCGCATCGAGAATGAGAAAGAGGTTTCCGCCTCTCTTGAACAGTCCCGGGAGCAGCTTCGCAAACTCGCCGCTCACCAGCATGAGGTCCGTGAGCAAGAACGAATCCGGATCGCACGGGAGATCCACGACCAATTCGGCCAGTCCTTGGCGGCCTTGAAAATGGATCTCTTTTGGCTAAAAAAACAGTTGCCGGACCAAGGGCTCAGCGTGGAACAAAAACTAGGGGCTATGGTCCAAGTCATAGATGAAGCCTCGAAAAATCTGCACGCGGTCATCGCCCAGCTGCGACCCGTCATCCTTGATGACTTCGGACTAGCTGCCGCCATCCAGTGGCAGGTGGAAGAATTTCGCACCCGTAGCGGAATTCAGTGTCGCATGGAAAACAACGATTTTGAACCCGATTTGTCCCAGGAAAAAGCTACCGCCCTTTTTCGCATTTTTCTGGAAGTTCTAACCAACATCATGCGCCATGCCCAAGCCAGCCACGTGGTGGTCCGGCTGCACGCCGTGGAAAACGATTTGATGTTACAGGTCCAGGATGACGGTCGGGGCATCACCGAAGCGCAAACCAATGATCCCGGCGCCTTTGGAATACTCGGCATTCGTGAACGCCTCTATCCCTATAACGGCCGCGTCTCATTTAAGGGCCGGCCGAATCAAGGAACAACCGTGACGGTCATGGTTCCCCTGACACCCAAAGGAGACTTTAAATGATCAAGGTTGTCATCGCCGATGATCATCCCATCGTGCGCGCCGGGTTAAAGCAGATCATCATGGAAGAGAAAGACATGATGGTGGCCGGAGAGGCCTCCAAAGGCGCCGAGCTTTTACAAAGCGTAAGACAAACCGACTACGATGTCATCTTGTTGGACCTGAGCATGCCGGGAATGGATGGACTCGATGTGCTGAAGCAATTAAAGATCGAAAAGCCCCACGTGCCGGTTATCATTTTGACCATTCACCCGGAGTCCCAATATGCGCTGAGAATGATCAAAGCCGGCGCTTCTGGCTACCTCACCAAAGAAAGCGCTTCCGATGAATTGATCAAGGCCATCCGCAAGGTACACGCCCGCGGCAAATACATCAGCACGTCCCTGGCGGAAAAATTAGTCTTTGCCCTGGATGCCGATACCAGCCAATTGCCTCATGAAGCCTTGTCTGACCGTGAATATCAGGTCCTGTGTCTGATCGGTTCCGGAAAATCGGTGAGCCAGATTGCCGACGCTCTGGCCTTGAGCGTGAAAACCGTTAGCACCTACCGCACTCGTATTCTGGAAAAAATGCGGTTGAAAAACAACGCTGAACTGATCCACTATGTTATTCAAAAGGGGTTGGCGCCGTGACGCCCTGTTTCCCGGCGGCGCCGCATCTCCGGCTTGCCGGAAAGGAATAGCGTTATATCAGCAAACCGTGGAGTAGACCGATGAAACACGTGTTGGTCGTAGATGATTCGCCGCAAATTCGCGAACGGGTCCTCGCGCTTTTGGCCGAATCCACGCAGATACGCATTGTCGGTCAGGCCGCAGACGAACAGGAAGCCTTGCAGATAATGGGCCGTCAGCGCCCCGATACGGTCATTCTGGACATTGGTTTGGCCGGCAGCAGCGGCATTGATCTGCTCAAGGAAATCAAGGCGCTTTACCCGAAAGTGAAAGTGATTATGCTCACCAACTTTGACAGTGTCACGTACCGGCAAAAATGCCAACAGCTGGGTGCTGATGGCTTCCTGAACAAATCTTTGGAATTTGAAAAAGTCGTGGATATGATCCTTGAAAACTCAGCGCTTTGAAATTCCGTCACGGTAACCGGGGTGAAGCGATGAAGTGACATCGGTGGCGTTATCCAATGCTTTAATTTCAGACGTTGCCCAAAACTTATGGAAACCGTAAAAAAACTCAAAAACCTCTCTATTGTTTATTTTTCAGTGTTGATCCTGCTGGTGGTTTGCATCACGATTACGCCGGTGGTGGTCCGCCATGGAATTTTAACTGCGCCCCGATTTATCGTCGAAGATGAAACCCTGGAAAGCAGCCTTATTGCCATTTTGCTCCTGGTTTCCTATTTTATTTTAAAGGGGTTCAGAAATACGCTCAAAGCCTATGGGCGATTGGTCAACCGTGCCAGCCAGGATAAATCCAAGCTGGTATCCCGCCTGGCGGAAGCGTTTAACTATATCGGCACTGTCAATGTGGAAATTCAACAGCTCAATTCCGCTGTCTGCGGAGTCGTGCACTATCCCCAGACAAAAAGAGAATTCAAGCAACTCCTCGATGATATGTCGGTCAAAGCGATGGCCATTGCCGGAACCCCGTGGCTGGTCATTCGCATGATCCATCGAAACGGCGGGCACACCATTAATGAGTTATCCGTACAGCGCCCTGATGCCGAGCTTCCCTCGGCAACCATAGGCAACCGAGCGATCCTGGAACATCGAATGGTCGAAGACTTTCAAATAATAGGCACACGTCAGAAAAATCTTGACCTGCAAACGGTATGCATATTGCCGATGTTTCATGCCTCTGAAGAACAAATCGTTTTAATCACCGCCATCGTCAACCAGATCGAAATGTTTTACCTACTCTATCGAGACAAAATCGATTCATCCAGTTTCTTGTAGCTACCCAAACGAAAAGGAACACTCCCATGATTCCTGTTACTGAAATTCATCCCATGCTGGTCCACTTTCCGATCGTCTTGTGGATTTGCGCCGAAGCCATCGCGGTGATCATACTGATAAGCGGCGGAGATTTGAGCGCCAGAAACCATTGGCCCCTTACCGCGTTCTATGCACTTTTGGCAGGGACGGCATCTGGCATCCTGGCGGCATTTTTCGGAGACACCGCCAAGGACCATGCGATTGCCGCCGGCTTTCCCGCGCACCCCATTGTAATCCATGAAATATTTGCCATAACGACCATCGTCGTCTTTGGGCTGCACCTGGTTTCGCGTCTTTTGTCCATTTGGAGGCGGTACACCTTGACGGGGAAACGAGGTTGGATCGCCGAAATACCGGGTCTGATCGGCATTGTCCTGCTGATTACCACGGCTTATTTCGGTGGTGAATTGGTCTATCGTTTAGGAGTCAATGTGGCCGTGGTGCATTGACGACATCACGGATGCTCGCCTTTTCATCGACGGGGGAAATCCAGTAATTCGCGGCAAATCGCCGAAATGCATCTTTCCGTTTCCCAAATCACCGGCCTATGACCCGAGCAGGCCACCGTGAAAATATCAAGCGCCCCTTTCGGGGCGCTTGATGTTTTAAAAATGGGTTATCGCTCAGGTTACTTGATGGTCACCTGGACATACCCGACTTGTCCGGTGCGATGATCCAGCGCCTTGATGATGACCTGCTGGTGAGCCGGCAGGGCCTTGGCGATTTCAACGAAACCCTGGACACCATCGACGGGAATATTGTTGATGGCCAGGATGAGATCATTTTTTTCGAACCCGGCTTTTCCAAGCAGGCCGTTTTCGTTAATCGACGCGATGGCCACTCCCTGTCCGGCCTCCAGGCCATATTTCTTGCTTTCCAGGGCTGTTACGGGGCGCACCACAACTCCCAGGCGATTTTCCAGAGAGGCGGCGATCATTTTCATGGCATCATCAAGATTGCCTATTTTAACGGTCAGTTCAACGCGTTTGCCGTCTCGAAGAACAGTCAGGGCAACCTTTTTGCCGACGTGGGTGTCACCCACCATACTCTGTAAGCTCGCGGAATCGTCGACATCATTGCCATCATACCGGACAATCAGATCATTTTTCTTTATCCCGGCTTTTTGGGCCGGCCCGCCTTTGACCACATCGACCACCAGAGCGCCATTTTTATTCTTAAGATGCATGGACGTCAGTTTCTTCGGTGTCACATTGCTGATGCTGACCCCCAGCCAGCCGCGGACCACCTTACCGTGGGCGATGAGCTCATGGGCCACGTGAAGGGCCATGTTGCTGGGAATGGCAAAGCCAATGCCCTGGAAACCACCCGATGTGGATTCAATGGCGGAATTGATCCCTATGACCTGGCCGTCCAGATTGAGCAGCGGCCCGCCGCTGTTGCCAGGATTGATAGCCGCATCGGTTTGAAGGTAGTCCTGGTACGTGTTGGGATCCATGACGCCGGTGCGGTGCTTGGCGCTGATGATCCCCTGGGTTACGGTCTGATCCAACCCCCGGGGCTCGCCAATGGCCACGACCCAGTCACCGACTTGTATCTTGTCTGAATTGCCGAACTTGACCGTGGGCAGCTTCTCGTGGGCCTCGATACGAATGACGGCCAGATCCGTTTTGGGGTCGGTGCCGACTACCGTGGCCGGAAAGGACTGGCC
>JBJKSK010000547.1:0-5097 GCA_046704125.1 Desulfobacterales bacterium
ATCGCGGTAATTGAATTCGCCCGCCACGTGGCCGGCCTGACCGGAGCCCACTCCACGGAGTTTGAAGAACAGGCCGCCTGCCCTGTGATTTATCTGATGAGCCAGTGGTTCGACGAAAAAACCGGCACGGTCGAAAAGCGAGACCAGGCATCGGACAAGGGCGGTACGATGCGCCTGGGGGCTTATCCCTGCTGCATTGTGCCCGGCACCCTGGCGGCAAAGGCCTATGAACATGAGTCGATTTCTGAAAGGCATCGGCACCGGTACGAATTCAACAACGCTTATCTCAAGAAGCTTGAAGAGGCCGGGCTGGTGATCAGCGGGATGTCTCCATCCGGGGACCTGGTGGAAATTATCGAGGTGGCCGATCATCCCTGGTATCTGGGCTGCCAGTTTCACCCGGAATTCAAGTCCCGGCCCATGGCCCCGCATCCCCTGTTCCGGGATTTTATCGCCGCGGCCCTCAAACGCGCTCTGGCACGGTTAGGACCGAAACGATGATGTTGGCGAGTTTTTCCGGGTGGTGGCGAATGATGCGGCCGGCACTGTCCAACAAGTCGGCGGCAATCAGTTTTCGGTTGCCCCACCAGGGATTGTGGGCATCGATAGCGACACACTCGGATTTTTGAGTGGCGTAGCCTGCCAGCAGGCTAGGATCCGGACATGTGGTATTATAAACCACGATGTCCAAAGGACGCAACAAGTGGGATTCCAAGGTTCGGACGAAATCAATGCCTTTATACTGATGGGTTTCACCGAATTTGGTCATGATATTGACCACAAACATCAGCTTTGCGCCGGTGGCTTGAAGGGCTTCCTTGACCCCGGGAACCACCAGGTTGGAAATGATACTGGTAAACAGGTCTCCGGGGCCCAGAACGATTAAGTCGGCAGCCGCGATGGCGGCAAGCACCGGCGGGTAGACCGAGACACTGTCCTTGTGGTGGGGCACGAGATGAACCTCCCGGATCTTTTCCCGCTGGGTTCCCCTGGGCACATCGATGGCCCGCTCCCCGAATATCCGGCTGCCGTCGGTGAGTTCGGCCACCAGAGTCGCCTTGTCCAACGTCACGGGCAAGATCGTTCCCCTGGCGTCGAGCACTTCGGCTAGTGCCGTGACTCCGGCTGGAAATGATCCGGTAAAGCGTGACAGCATGGTCAACAGCATGTTGCCTGCCGTGTGCCCGGCCAGCCGGCGGTCCCGTTTAAAGCGCTTGAGCAGGATGCCGCGGACCACCTCGCGCTGGGGGCTCAAGGCCAGAATGCATTTTAGGACATCGCCAGGCGGCAGGATTCCCAATTCGTCTCGCAGGCGTCCCGTGGACCCGCCGCTGTCCACCATGGAAACCACGGCTGTGGTGCTGACTTGCGCCAAGTCCCGCAGACCGGCCAGCAACGCATACTGACCGGTACCGCCTCCGATGGTAACGACTTGTTTGACCTTCATTTTCAGGCGCTTGCCGTTTCCAGCCCGCCTGCGGCCCGCTCGGCCCGCAGGCCCCCCACGATAAACTCGGCGACTTTTTCAGCCGACCGGCCAAACAGTTCATCGGTGGCGATTCGCTCCAGATAATCGACTTTCCAGGTGAAGCTGTTTTCCTGGACGATGTTGACGATGTGCTCGTATTTTCCCCCCAAGGCCTTGATCTTGGAAGCCAGAGGGATGTGCTCATGAAAGGCGATGTTTAGCAGCAGCAAATTGGCGTTGTGGCTAGGCGTTTCCGGGTCGGCCGACAGGATCGGAATGATGACAATGCTTCGGTCATCTTTTCGACCTTTGCCGATGTAGATGTTGCCCTGCCGGCAGATGATGCGCTTGGTTCCCTTGAGGCTAGGGTCGGTTTCCACGCGGGAGGGAAGATTGGCGAGCATCCCCTCTTTCTTGACCACGTGGATGGTGGTCTGATCGGTGGGCTCTCCGAGTAAATTGAGCCCCTCGATTCGGTAGAGCAGCGATCCGTTGATCCGGGCGATGACCTCCTGGAGGTGTTTCATCACCATGATGTTGCCGTTTGTCAGCTGAGCCAGGGAATAGCCGGCGGCCGCCACGGCATCAAACAGCATTCCCGCCACCTTCTCGCTGATGCGACTGGTTCCCACGGTGACGGTTTTGGCCTGGTGCTTGATGGCATCCACGGGCCGGGCCATGGCGTTTATCGACTCTCCGAGGCACTGAAACAGCCTGTCGAGCATGTTTCGAGGCGTTCCTTTGAGGCTGAAATCCAGTTCGAAATCGGTTACGGGCAACCGGCCCGATAGATACTTGAGCAGCAGGGGAAGATCGGATGCCGCGTTTAGCCCCAGGGTCACGGGAAACGGCTGATGATGCTTCCGGTTTCGAAAATTGGCGTAAAACCGGGCGATTTTTTCCCGAAAGGACTTTTCCAGGACCGTTTCGTAAATATCGCGCCCCTGGCGGGCATGTTCCTGGATCTCGTTTTGAAGATCCTGCCGGAACCGGTAGAAAAATCCCGAGCCTTCATTGATGGTCAGTGCCGCATAGTAGCCCCAGAGATGACCGGCGAGTGTGTTGACCACCGGTGATAGATGCGCCTCGATATGCGGCACGTGAAAGACATCGGCGGCATAGGGGTCGAAGCCATGTTCGCCGGTGTCGGCAATCACGATGGGGGTGGCCTTGTGCGCGCGGAAAATGGCGGTGTCCTTGATGATGTCGCCGATGACGTTGCCACGGCTTCCCGCGGCACAGACGATAATCAGCGGTTCGCTGGACAGATCGATGTGCTTTTTGTCCTCGATGTAGTCCGACGAGATGGTTTTGTAGCACAGTTCGGAGAGTTTGATACGGATCTCGTCGGCCGAGGCTTTGTTGGGGCCGCTGCCCACCACGGCCCAATAAGCCTTGGCGGTGGCATGCCTCCGGGCTGAGGCTTCGATGGCCGGCTTCATGGCCAGGATGGTGCGCATATGTGCGGGAAGGGCCAGCAGCCGCTCGATTTCTTCGGAGATAAATGCGGCGCTGCGCCGTGCCCTGAGCCCGGCGATAAACAGCCCAAGGATGGCTCCGGCTACGATTTGAGAGTAAAACGCCTTGGTGGAAGCCACCGACATTTCGATGTCCCTGCCGCTGCTGGTGTAAATCACTCCCTCGACCTTGAACGTGATGTCCGAATCGCGTCGATTGACGATGGCCAGCGTATGGGCTCCGCGCTGGCGGACCATGTCCACGGTTCGGTTGGTGTCTGTGGTGGTCCCCGACTGGCTGATGGCCACCACCAGGGCGTCGGCCATGGCGTTGGCGTCGTCGTGTTCGCCGATCCGAAACCCGGACAGTTCAGAGGCTTTCAGCGCACTGATCTGCATCGAGGTATCGTTGAGGTAAAAATTGAGAATGTCGGCACAGGCCGATGCGGCGACCCCGGCGGTTCCCTGACCGACGAAAAAGACCCGGCGGATGCGGTTTTCCGTCAGTGCCTGGCGCACCGGAAGCGGCACGGCGGTTTCATCGAGGCATATTTCACGTTGTCCATCGTCATTTTCCGTGAGACGCCATCGGTTGAGCAGGGTGCGTTGTACCGAGTCTGGAGATTCGGAAATTTCCTTTAGAAAATAGTGGGGAAATCCCTGGCGGTCGATGTCTCGGGTGGTGATTTGGGTGGTTTTGATCCGGGTGTCGGTCATCTCGATGGGTGTGGCGTCATAGTACATGGCCGAAATTCCCGACAGCTTGCCGGCCTGGGTTTGATCCAGCACGAAAATCTGTCCCTGAGTCGGCCCGTTTTTGCCCTCGACGACCTTTTCACCGTCGAGCTTGAGAAAGCGCGACGTTTCTTCGATAAATCCGTAGACTTCCGAAGTGGGCATGAACATATCGGTTCCCAGTCCGACAAAAATCGCCTGGCCGCTTCCTTTCTGAGCCAGAAAGATTCGGCCCGGAGCCAGATCCGTGTGCATGCAAATGGCATGGGAGCCCTGGAAATCCGATACCGCCCGGCGAAAGGCCTCGGTGACGTCCCCGCTTTTGGCCAGGTGGCGCTGGATGCAAAGCGGGATGATCTCTGTGTCCGTGGTGATTTCAGCGGGAATTTGAACTCCAGTGGCTTCAAATTCCTCCTTGAGCTCGATGTAGTTATCGATATCCCCGTTGAGACAGACATGGATGGTGCCACACGATTTGCCGGGCAGATTTTCCACGGGGTGGCAGTTGGCCTCGGTGATGGCTCCCACCGAGGCCCAGCGGGTGTGAGAGATGATGGAAAAATACCGGTGCTCACATCCTGCAATGGTCTGAAGCACCGGATCGGCGGCGGCCTGAGCGCGGATAAAGGCGATGTTGTCGCCCAGGCACCCCACCTCGGCGGCGACCTTGTAGGTGATGGCCACCGAAACCAGGGGCGGCTGACCGGCATCCGAGCCTCTTTGAACGCGGATGCCGCCGTTTATCAGCACGGGTTCCTTGCTGCGAGCCTGGATCGCCCCGCCGTGGCCCTGGGCTTCCAGGGAGGCCTCAAAGTCCTTGTAGACCTCCTGGGTCATGAGAAACATCAGCGAGACACCGGCTGAATCCCGGCCCCGGACTTCCAACCGGTCGATGCTTTTTAGCACGCTGTTGAGTTGTTTCATCACGGCGATGGCTCCGATTTCCGGGGCGCTTTGGCCGGATAACAGGGCGGCGACCTTATCGATGTTGTCCATCACCTCCCGGCTGATGCACCAGGCAGCATCCTTTAGGGTCTCCAGGCGCTGCGCCATGGTCTCGATATCGGCAGCCGCCAGATGGCCCATAACTTTTTCAAGACGCTGGGCATGGCTGGAAACCGCGGAATTTAAAACGGTGGCCAGTTCCTGGAGCCGGACAAAAAGTTTGGGGTCGGCAAAGATCCGGGTAAAGGCTTCAGGGTGCTTCAAATCGCCAGACAGCGCCTTGAGCCGGTTTACCGGCCCGTCTCCGCCAAGGAAGGTGTCTGCCGACACGGCGCCTTGCCTGCTGTCGACGGCCTCGTGAATGGCCTTAGCCAGTGGTTCTAGGTCGAGTCGGTCTTTGATGGCGGGTGCCGGCTTGAAGGCCACAAGGCCTGCCAGGCCGCAGCTGAAAAAGGTCTGGCGAAGGGGGAAAATTACGATTGCCCCCGCAGG
>JBJKSK010000548.1:0-2641 GCA_046704125.1 Desulfobacterales bacterium
CTCTTGAGGCGTGGCGCCGGCCTCCAGGGCCTTTCGGGTGTGGGACATCACCGCGCCCTTGGAATTGCTTCCGACGGCAATGCCGAGCTTGACCAGGGTCTGGGTTTTTCCTTCCAGGGGTCCGGCATTTCGACACGACATGCCAAGCTTTTTGTAATCCTCGAAAACTTCCGGGTAGACTTCGTGAAAGTGCTTATAGATTTTGGGAAGATACATTGGAGCCTCCTTATCTGTGGGTTGGCGCCGATGAGGAAAAACCGTTTGAAAATCAAAAGGCCGGCCTTTTTCCTGATTTGTATCCTCGAAAAGAGGCTAAAGTCAAGGCCCTTGACATTGGGCAACGTCAGCCTAAAACATGTCTGCGGGGGAAAAGGCATCCACGTTCTCTACAGCCTTGGTATATCCCGAAGGCGAGCGGTTGAAAAAAACTTCTTCATGGCTATGTTAACCGGAGTGAACTGAACCGGTAAACAATGTTAGGAGCTTTGCCCGCTATGGACGATTCACCGATCTTCTTAGACACCTGCAAGACCACGGCCGATTCCTGCGCGTCTTTCCGCCAACGGCTCTCCGGAGCTGCCGAAGCCATCATCGCCAACGGAGAAGACCGTGACTGTTTCACCCATATCGACGACGAACCGATCCCCTCAGAGGGCTCGGCGGTGCAGCTCATCGACAAGTTCAGAGAAATCATCTTTCCCGGTTATTTTTCCCGCGAAAAGATCGATCCCACCAACCGCAAGTACTATATCGGGCAGTCCGTTTCGGAACTCTACGACGTGCTCAGCGAACAGATCGTCCATGCGCTGCGCCACGACTGCTTCCGATACGGGCTGCCGTGCAGCGAATGCGTCGATCAAGGTTACCGGATCGCGCTGGATCTGATGAACGAAATTCCCTTGATCCGGAAAACCCTGGCCACCGACGTCAGGGCGGTCTTCGACGGAGACCCGGCCGCCAAAAGCTATGACGAGATCATCTTCAGCTACCCTGGCATCTTTGCCATCACCGTTTACCGCGTCGCCCATAAACTCTACGAATTCGGAGTTCCCCTGCTGCCGCGGATCATGACCGAGCATGCCCACAGCGTGACCGGAATCGACATCCACCCGGGAGCGCAAATCGGCAGACGGTTCGTGATCGACCACGGTACCGGGGTGGTGATCGGCGAAACCACGATCATCGGAGACAACGTGCGTATTTACCAGGGAGTCACCCTGGGAGCCTTGTCGCTTCCCAGGGATGCCGGCGAGAAACTGCGGGGCAAAAAACGCCACCCCACCATCGAAGATGACGTGATCATCTACTCGGGTGCCACGATTTTAGGAGGAGACACGGTCATCGGCGCCCGCTCGGTGGTTGGCGGAAACGTGTGGATTACCCAATCCGTGCCTCCGGACACCAAGGTGATGGTGGAAACCCCGCGCCTAGTCTACCGGTGACGGCGCAAAGCCGGGGAAATCGAAATTCATGAATCGTAAATAATGAGCGATGATTCTGAGCCATAGGGAGAAAACTCATGAAATATTTCAACAGCACGGAAAAAACCATCGGGAACACCCCGCTGGTCCGGCTCAACGCCTTGGCCAAGGGAATGAAGGCTGAAATTTTTGCAAAACTCGAGTTTTTCAATCCCCTCGGAAGTGTCAAGGACCGGATCGCCGCCGCCATGATCAATGCGGCTGAACGAGACGGACTGATCGGGAATGAAACGCTGATCGTAGAATCTACCAGCGGCAACACGGGCATCGCCCTGGCCTTTATCTGCGCGGCAAAGGGATACCGGCTTTGCCTGACCATGCCCGAGACGATGAGCATGGAACGGAAAAAACTGCTCCGGCACCTGGGGGCCGAGCTGATCCTGACCCCCGGTGCCAAGGGAATGAAAGGCGCCATCGAAAAAGCCGAAGAGATTCTGGCCGCCGAACAAACCGCCTGGATGCCCAATCAGTTCGCCAATCCGGCCAACCCCCGGATCCACCGGGAAACCACGGGAATGGAAATCTGGCACGATCTGGAAGGCGGTGTCGACATCTTCGTGGCCGGAGTGGGCACCGGCGGCACCATCACCGGCACCGGGGGACTGCTCAAGGCAAAGAAGCCGGCTGTAAAAGTCGTGGCCGTGGAACCTGCCGCCTCCCCGGTGCTCGCCGGTAAAAGCCCCGGACCGCATAAGATTCAGGGCATCGGCGCCGGCTTCATCCCAAAAGTGCTGGATCGATCGGTAATAGACGAAATCATTGCCGTAACCAACGAGGCCGCCTTCGAAACGGCCCGGGATCTGGCGCGAAAGGAGGGCATTCTCTGCGGCATCTCGTCTGGCGCCGCGGTCTGGGCCGCACTTGACATCGCCCGTCGTCCCGAAGCGGCCGGAAAGCGTATTGTGACTATTTTGCCCAGCACAGGCGAGCGCTACATCAGCACGGAGCTGTTCTTGTAAAATAGAGGCGGTTTCTCGCCAAGGGGCAAAGCAGAAGCAACGCTCGCCAAGGTTTTTATCTATGGCGCGCGGCGGCGGTCCATGCACGACGCCTGACAGCCTGTGGCCTGCAGCCTGAACGGTGACTACAGCACCGGTTTGTATTGACATCCGGCGGCAAATTCATCTACTGTAATATCAAGTTCTTACTTTTATATTCCG
>JBJKSK010000549.1:0-4815 GCA_046704125.1 Desulfobacterales bacterium
GCCGAGCTTCGCAGCACCGCCAAACAGCTCCCGCCGAGTGATCTTTCGCTCGATTAAACCACGATACAAATCAGCTTGTCTTTTCTCGTCCATTGCTCGCTCCTTAAATTAAAGGCCCTAGGTTAAAGATCTGAACAGATAATTCTATCTACTTCAAGCACGACGGATGGAATTCCCAGCAACATCGAAACGACCACCCGTTCCTGCAAGTTGATTTTTCGGCGTATCCACTCACCAGCAAAAAAAACGTCCAGGGCCACACTTCGCCCCCCCCAAACACGGACCATCAGCGTCGATTTCTTCGTTATAATCCTTTAACTTCCTTCGGATAATCTCTTGGCTTGGCCGCAAGAATCGCCTCAGAGCCTTGACCTCCTCTATCCAAGTTTTCGAGATCAACACCCTTTCCGTTTCACTACCTCCCAGACCGGGACACCGGCTAAATTGTTTTCAATGATTGTCCAGGAAAACATTTGCGCAAATTATTGTCAATATATTTTTTTAATTTATCCTTCGGAAAGTCTAAAAAATCACGGCTCAACCGAGTATTGGCGCTTAGACTTAGGGACATCACCTCGTTTTTACTCGTTTTTTAGTTTTACGGGGTTTCTTTGCATAAGACGGTCCTTATTTTAAATTTTCCTCTTTATGCTGTTCGCATCAAACTGAAATGCATTTTTAGCAGGTTTTAAAATGGCAAACGTTTGTCTTATCAGTGACCAACGGACTGCCAGACAGGATTGTCAAGAATTTTCTGGACATGAACCGCCAGAGCCTGGTAGTGGGCACCAGCTTGGCCTGCCGGATGCAAAAATGGCCCCAAGGCATGGGTGATGAACCAACGCGGTCGGCAGGCGTTTTTCACCTATGACACGGTCATGGCCTAGATCGGAATACCCATTTTGTTCAACCGCTGCATTCTTGGGGCGCTCATTGGGCGCCTATGATATAGCACTTTAACTGACTGGAGTAATAACACTTATGAACGATTTAATCGATAGTATCAAAACCAGAGATCCTTATGAAAGGGAATTTCACCAGGCCGTAAATGAGGTGCTGGCCTCGGTTCAGCCGGTAATTGAACGCAATCCCGAATACCGTCGAGCAAAAATCATCGAACGTCTGGTGGAACCGGAACGGGTGATCATGTTTCGCGTGCCTTGGATGGACGACCAGGGTGAGGTCCAGGTTAACCGCGGCTTTCGGATTGAGATGAACAGCGCCATCGGTCCCTACAAGGGCGGCCTGCGATTCCATCCGTCTGTGACCCTGAGCATCCTCAAGTTCCTGGCTTTCGAGCAAGTCTTTAAAAACGCCCTGACCACATTGCCCATGGGTGGAGGCAAAGGGGGTTCCGATTTCCAGCCTCGTGGAAAATCCGACATGGAAGTGATGCGGTTCTGCCAAAGCTTCATGTCTGAACTGTTTCGTCACATTGGTCCCAACACGGATGTCCCAGCCGGTGATATAGGCGTGGGGGCCAGAGAGATTGGCTATCTTTTTGGGATGTACAAAAAGTTACGGAACGAATTTACCGGAGTTCTTACCGGCAAGAGCCGGACCTGGGGCGGCAGCTTGGTCCGTCCTGAGGCCACGGGCTACGGGGCTGTTTATTTTTTGCAGGAAATGCTGGCCACTCGCGGCCAGGAGGTTGCCGGTAAAACCGTTACCATCTCCGGATATGGCAATGTGGGCACCTTTGTCGCAGAAAAGATCAATGAACTGGGAGGCAAGGTGGTGACCATCTCGGACGAGTTCGGTTATGCCTATGATCCAGCCGGTATCCAGGGAGAGAAGCTGGATTATCTATCTACTCTATGGACAGTCCACAGAAAGTCAGCCAAGGAGTATGCGGATAAGTTCGGTTGCGAGTGGATGCCTGAACGAAAACCATGGGAAGTGCCCTGCGATATCGCCATGCCCACGGCAATGGAAAACGAACTGGACGAGGCGCATGCATTGATGCTGGTACGCAATGGGTGTGTGGCCGTCTGCGAAGGGGCCAACATGCCTTGCACACCGGAGGCGGTTGATGTGTTCCAGGAAAACGGTCTTCTCTTTGCACCAGGCAAGGCGGCCAACGCCGGCGGTGTTTCCGTGTCGGGTCTGGAGATGACTCAAAACAGCATGCGTATGTCCTGGACACGACAAGAGGTGGACAACCGACTGCGCATCATCATGCGAAGCATCCACGAGACCTGCCTGGGTGCGGCAAAACAATATGGACGCCCGGGTGATTACGTGGCCGGAGCCAACATCGCTGCTTTCGTCAAAGTGGTCAATGCCATGCTTGATCAAGGGGTGGTCTGAATCACTAGGCCTTTGAGCAAGGTTTGGACCCGCTTCTTCATCGGTGGAAACAGCGACATCCCAGGTGAAATCCCGCACGGCGCAGTCGGTTAGGCCATCTCGCCTATCCCTGTTTCTGTTCTTCTTGAAACAGCTTTCTGGCCGTTGCCAGCCGTTTCTCCAAATCCGGGCCTTCCATATCGTCAGCGACTTTCTCCAAAACGTCCGGGATCGGGATATGCTGCGGGCACTTTTCCAGGCATTCGCCGCATTGGACGCACTGGGAGGCATATCTGGGTTTACCGTCGGTCAACAGACCGCTCATGCGAAGGGCGTAGCTAAACCTCACGGTCTCTGTCTCGCCGAACATGTGCATTTTGTTGTAGGTTTCAAAACAGCCGGGGATCAGCACATCCGAAGGACAGGGCATGCAGTACCCGCAGCCGGTGCAAGAAACCTTCATCAGCTCCCGGTATTTGAGGCTGACCCGCTCCACGATCTGAAGTTCTTCTCCGGTCAGGGAACCGGCGCGGGCGCTTTCGGCGATGGTGATGTTTTCAGCAATGTGCGCCTCGTCGTTCATGCCGGATAGCACCACGGTGACCTCGGGATGGTTCCACACCCAGCGAAGCGCCCACTCCGCCGGTCTGCGACGTGTTTTCGCCTCGTTCCAGATCGCTTGGATCCCAGGCGGTGGGGTTGCCAGTCCCAGGTTTCCCCCGCGCAGGGGTTCCATGACGATTACCCCGAGCTGCTTTGCCGCGGCATATTTCAAACCTGCCGTCCCGGCCTGGTTTTCCTGGTCCAGAAAGTTGTACTGGATCTGGCAAAACTCCCAGGGGTAGGCGTCCACGATGCGGCTGAAATCTTCCGGCAACCCGTGAAAGGAAAACCCGGCGTTTAAAATGCGACCGTCTGTTTTAGCCTGGCGGATAAAATCGACAACTCCCAAGGCCTCGAGGGTGTCCCACAGGGGGCCGTTTAGCGCATGAAGCAGGTAATAGTCGATGCGATCGGTGACGAGTTTTCCCAGTTGAGCGGCCAGAAACCGGTCCATGTCCTCGCGGCGCTGGATCAACCAACTCGGCAGCTTGGTGGCCACCTTGACCCGTTCCCGGTATCCGTCCTGCAGGGCCTTGCCCAGCAGCGGTTCGCTGGTGCCCCCATGATAGGGCCAGGCCGTATCCAGGTAATTGACGCCTTTGTCCACGGCGTCGCGGATCTGGCGGATGGCGCGGGGTTGATCGATTTTGCCGTTTTCAACGGGCAGACGCATACACCCGAATCCCAATATGGAAAGCCTATCTCCGGTTTTGGGCATCGTCCGATACAGCATGTGATTTCTCCTTTTTTCTCCGGGGCGATGGCGCCAAAGCGCCCCAAGGTTTATGGGAAAGCAGCCGGCATGCCCGCCTCGGCGTTCGCCAAACCCTTGTCTGCCGTTAGATAAAGCGCAGAGGCGGCCATCCGGCCGTGTCGACGGCATTGGCGATGTTGGCGCCGGTGGCAAGTCCCGGCTGCCAGCGCGAGGCGTCCACGCGGCGGCCCGTAACACCGTCTGAATCCTCGGAAACCAACCACAGCAAAGGCGCCACGATGATTTCAGGGGAAAGCAGCCGGCTTTTGACCTCTGGGGAAGCATTTTCCGGGATCATGCCGGTGGCCGTTGCCCCGCCGGGCAGCAGGGCATTGACGGTTACCCCGGTGCCTTCCAGGTCCTTGGCCCAAATAAGGGTTTCCGATTCCAATGCGGCCTTGGAGGGGCCGTAGGGCGAAAAACCCCGGCGGCTCATCGTGGCGTGGTTCATGGAAATATTGATGATGCGGCCCCAGCCCTGGGCCAGGAAAACCGGCAAAGCGGCCCGCGCCATGAAAAACGGGCCGTTGACGTTGGTGTCGATGATCATCCGCCAGGTTTCGGGGTCCGCCTCCCAGAACCGGGTCGGATGATCCAGAAACCTTTCACTGATGTATTTCATGCCGCGCCCGGCGTTGTTGACCAGCAAGTGAAGTCCCCCGAAGCGGCGGCAGGTTGCATCGACGACGCGCTGGCAATCCTCCGGACGCGTCACGTCTGCGGCCAGCGCCAGGACGCGGTCTTCTCCGGCCTCGCGGGCGACAGATTCGATTTCATGAATCTCCCGGGACGCGATGGCAACCACTCGGGCACCGGTACGCGCCAGTCCCAAGACCATCGCCCTGCCCAGGCCGCGGCCGGAACCCGTGACAATGGCAACCCTTGTCGACAAGGATGATGCAACCATGGCAAAAACAACCTCCAGCCTACCCCGGGGCCATGCCCTGGGGAAAAAATCATTTGAACTGCCTCCCGGTTTACCAAAGGACCTGTTTCAGAGTACAGAAAAAAAAATGGGGGCTCATAAACAAGGCCGCCCCCGGGTTCATGGCACAGCGCCCCGGAAAGTTGGCGGGCGAAATACATGACAAACCGGCCTTTCTCGCCACCCCATACGGTGCACAAAACTTGGCCATTTTAACTTATAGTTTTTCATGATTGTTTTTTTT
>JBJKSK010000550.1:0-3630 GCA_046704125.1 Desulfobacterales bacterium
AGAAAATCTTTCTTTCAACCCCTGCCTGAAGCAGAGACGTAATGTTGGAAAGGCCTTTTTGTACGAACTCTTCCCGGGTGTCGATCATAACGACGGAGAGCCCCTCCTGGGCAATTTTCTGGACAATTGCGCTGCCCATGTTTCCTGCGCCGATTACACCAATTTTCGTTAATCGCTTCATATTTTTCCCTTGATATCCTTTTGGTGCTGTTTTCTCGGAACGACTTGCATGAACACCTATCCTTATGATCCCTTATGAAATCCCCAACGCTAGAGTTATGGTAACATTTTCATATTTTCCATAAAGAAGGAATTCCTGCAGCAAACGTTTTTGGCATTTTGAACGTGCCGTTATCCACCGTCAGGCGTATCAATCGGGCTGCCTCATCCATTCCCATTTCGTTCATCAAGGCGAAAGGTCCCTTGGGCCAAGCCAGTGCCGTTGTAATTCCGAGCTCAAGGTCTTTGATGGAAACAACGTTCTTCTCGATAAGATGGGTGGAAATGGTAAAAATCGACCCCAGCAGGCGTTCCTTCGCTGCCTCCAGCATTGTCTCATCCGACGATACTCCGGTTTCAATGTCCCAGGGCTTACCGCTTTCAAATTGATTTTTGAGCTGCGCCGGTACTGCCGGAAAGCCCACATCCGTATTGGCAAGGTATTCGTGCATGGATTCGGCGGCATGATAGGCGGTGCCGAGCCCCGACCCGTTGAGTACCCACATGATGCCGTAGCGGACACCCAAGGCCAGTTTTGAGACTTGATCCAAGGTGGCGGCATTGCAGGCATCGTCGTACATCGAAATAAGAACCATATAGCTGGAAATAAATACCGGATTGATCGCGAATCCAGGAAAATCATTGACAGGGATGGCGACTTTTCCGTTTTGAGCAGCAAACGCCATCAGCGCCTCAAAGGTTTCATCGCTGGTCTTTTTCTGGCGGATCACCTCAACCAATTTATTTATATTTGCCGGGAAAAAATAATGTAACCCCGCGGTTCGCTCCGGATTTGAAACCGAGTCCATTAACTTTTCGATAAGAAACGTGGAAGTATTGCTGACGAAAATAGCGTCGGGGCGGCATGATAAATCCAACTCCTTGAAGATCTGGATTTTTAAATCCATCTTTTCCACGGCGGCCTCGATAACCAGGTCACAGGGGGCCAGATCATGATAGTGGCTTGTTCCTTTTATCCTGCTTTCAACTTGATCCATTTCTTCCTGGGTCATTTTGGCTTTTGCGACCCGCTTGCTAAGAGGCCCCCGAACCCACCGGGAATACATGTCCTCGACAAGGCTGTCATTCAGCTCTTTGTAAATAACCCGATAACCTGCCGTGGCGGCGTTGAGTCCAATGGCAGCGCCCATTACATTAAAGCCGATGATTCCGATCGTTTCGATTTTCTTAGCCATCTCATCATCCTTTATGCTGAAGTGAAATTCTATTTAAACCAAGGGCCATGTTTCGGTGGGGTCGGGCGTTGTCTTTAAAGAAGTCTCTTTTCCAGTATGAAGGTCAAGTGCCGCCCGAATGGACACGATGTATCGATAATGCCTTCCGGTGGATAAATGATAAGGGATATTTTTCATTTTTGCCTAGCACCCGAATCATATGATAGTCATATGATAGCTATATTATAGCCAACTGCAGATTTTTTACAAGGCAGCCACATCAATGTCAAGTGGAAAAAAGCCCGCCCAACTGCGGCTTTCCTTCATGCCCGTAGCATCGACCTGGCCCAGAAATACCTGGATGCCGCCATTGCCGACAGCTTGCCGCTAAAGGGAAAAAAGCACGCAACATAACCGGCAGCATTCAGATACGCCGGTTATCAGACAGAAGAAGGTAGGGAATAGGAGTGGTTATTGGGGTGGACTATAGAGATTTTGCCAAGTTGATGAAGTCGCTTCTTTCAAATCCCAGCGTCTTGAAAAAAGAGATAACATCTGTGGCATCCCATCGCAGAGAGGTGTATATGTTGGTGATGCCTTGTGCTTTGTAAAACTCAAAAATTTTACTTGCCAACATTGCTCCGATTCGTTGTCCCATGTACTTTGGATCCACTCCCATGGTGGCGATCCATGCACTATTTTCCATACCGAAGCTAAAGGGCATCACGTGGCTGATCATAAAACCCGCCACCTTGCCTTCGAATTCGGCCACAAAACAAGTTGACCCCGAACCCCGCTGTTCGAAATGATCTTCCACCATTTCCTTGAAATCTGCCTGCAGGGCTTTTTTGGTGATAAGGGCGTAAATCCTCCCGATATCTTCGATATCACTAAGTTTCATCTTTCGGATAGATACAGTGGTCTCATCTGGATTCATCTTTTTTACCGAACACCCTCAATCTATTCTTATAATCTTCACACGGTGACCGACCCAGTCCGGAGGTAAATAGACTCTCCCGCTGTTTCCACTGAGTTTGACTACCTTATCAATCATTTCCTCGCCAAATATCTCAAATTTGACGTTTCCGGGCTTCCTCTCAGCCTGGATGCGTTCCGGGTCACCCTTATCGTTAATCTTGTTTTCCATCTTTTCTACTGACTATTTGTTTTACTTTAAAATCAGATTTAACACATCATGCTCGGAATATTCCGTTTTTCCACCAAATCTGACTATCTCACACTATTCAAAAGGTTCTTTATACTCTAACACGATAGGACCGGATGGACAATACTAAAACGCACGACGATTTCTTCACTAGTCTCTGTTCGCACGGTCGGTTCGAAGCACTGTCAATATAGCACCCCAAAAGTGCCTATTGCCGACTACCTGCCGCAGCCCGGACCCTTGCCTCTTGTTGTCCCGGCGATCCATTATCCTTTGATTTTTTTGACTTCGTCATTGAACCCGGCCAGCACCTTTTGATAATCACCCACCACGCCGATATTGGACATTTTAAAAATGGGTGCGTCCTGATCGGTATTGATGGCCACGATGGTATTGGCGTTTGAACACCCGGCCATATGCTGAAGGGCGCCGGAAATCCCGACCGCCATGTAGAGTTTGGGGCTGACTTTCTTGCCGGTCTGTCCGATCTGCAACGGACCCGGCACCCAGCCTTGATCGATGGCGGGGCGGCTGCCGGCGATGGCGCCATCCAGAAGATCAGCGGTTTCCGCCAGTAGATCCATCCCCTCTTTTTTCCCAAGACCCCGACCTCCGCAAACCACGGTTTTGGCGGTCCCCAGCTTGAGGACCTGGGCCTGGCTGGAATCCATTTCCTTTTTGACAAACCGGGTACGGATGCCGGCGTCGTCAAAAGAAACGGGGAAAGCGGCCACCTCACCGGTCTTGGATGGATCATCGTCTGCCGGATCCACAGCGCCTTCCCGGATGGTTGTGATCTGGAGACCGCTTTCCATGGCCTGAAAACAGGCATGGGCCTTGCCGCCAAACACGGGTCTTTCCGGTTGCAGCGCCCCGCTGGCCTTGTCGATCTTATAGGCGACACAATCCAGCGTCACCCCGGTCTTGAGGCGGAAAGCCAGTCGAGGAGCCAAATCGAGGCCGGTTGAATTGTGGCAAAACAAAATAACCCCAGGCTTCATCTCATCGACGAAGGCGGTCATCACTTGGAGGTAGCAATCGGTCGTGTAGTTCTCAAGTTTCGGATCCGCA
>JBJKSK010000551.1:0-3304 GCA_046704125.1 Desulfobacterales bacterium
TCCATGAACCGGTGGCGATCCGAAGTCAAGCGATTTCCCGGAAACTTGGCTTGGGAAAGCGACCAGTTGCCGGTTCCAGGGAAATAATGCTTCCCGCCGCCCAACCGGTTTCCCCATCGGACCAGCCATCGAGCCAGAAGCCGGGGAAATGGAAAGGTCGCGATATCGATCATGGGCGCCGAGAGCACGGCCCGGTCCACTCTTTTCGGGTTGTCATGAAGGTATCGCAAAAGAATATGGCCGCCCATGGAATGCGCCATGGCAATCCTGCTTCCCTGGCTGCGGGGACAGACCACCCGGGTGATAAACAGTTCCATGTCAGCCAGGTACTCGGAAAAATCTTCCACATGACCCTTGTGGCGGTTGGGCAGTGCCCGGCTCGACAGGCCCTGGCCCCGCCAATCGAAGCTAAAAACGGTAAACCCCCGCTGATTGAGCTCCCCAATGGTCTCGGCGTACTTTTCCATGAATTCGGTGCGCCCGTTGAGCAGCAGCAACGCGGCCTGGCGGGGCGATGGCGAAACCGGCCATATCCCGTAGCGAATTCGGGCACCGTCGGGGCAGGTCATATAATCCAGAACAGGAATCATGGTATGGGTTTCATGGGAGCTTGACGTTGACCCGGGATAAATTTTCCCCTATGATGCGCGAATTACTTTGCTCTACATGAAATAGTCCACCGTTTCTGTCAACGGTTATTTGGAAACGATACCGATATGGCTCATCAATTCAGCAGCAATTATCAGGGACTGGTCGGATTTGGATTGGACCGTGAAACCAACGAAAACACAGTGGTGTGCTACCTGCAAAAGTTTTCCGAGGACACGCTGATGCAAACCCTCAAGTCCCGGCTAACCGACCAGGAGCTCGAATCCATCTTCGAGATGATCTCGGCGCTGTTAAAGCGTCATCTTTCGGAAGCCGAATACCACCGGCTCTTTCTAAAAGACGACCACCTCTGATTACAGAAAGAACACGCATGCTCACCCAACGTCATCTGGATCGATATGCCGACGTGTTGCTTTGGGGCCTGTCAACGGCACGACACGGGCGGTTCCGGAAAAACGAAATCGTGCTGATCCGCTATGATCTGCCGGCCGTCAGGCTGGCCGAAATTCTGTTTGCCAAACTGCTGGAACGGGGAGTGCACCCCGTTGCCCGGTCAACGCCGACCCCGATCATGGAACGTCGCTTTTTTTCCGGGGCCAATGCAAAACAACTCGTCTTTCAGGCTCCCGGAGACCCAGAGTTCTATGAGCGGCTCAGCGGCGGCCTCTTTTTACATGCTCCCGAATCCATCACCCATTTAAGCGGCATCGATGCCAGCCGCATCGGCAAGGCCGCGGTGGCGCGCAAACCGCTTCGTGACATCATGGACCGGCGCGAAGCACAGGGGCTGTTTAGCTGGAGCCTGTGTATGCTGCCCACCGACGCCCTGGCCCATCACGCCGGGCTGACCATCGACGAGTACGGCGCCCAGATCGTCAAAGCCTGCTTTCTCAACCGCAAAGACCCGGTGGCCCACTGGAAAGA
The DNA here is from genome assembly GCA_046704125.1 of Desulfobacterales bacterium. Lineage (GTDB taxonomy): Bacteria > Desulfobacterota > Desulfobacteria > Desulfobacterales > JBJKSK01 > JBJKSK01. The sequence continues at coordinate 1,534 of JBJKSK010000551.1, forward strand.
AATCCACAAAAACGCCGCGGACATCAAAACGTGGCTAAACCGCCTGGACGCAACGATGTACCACGTCGAATCGGACACTGTCGACCTGCATCTCACGGCCGGAAAACACCGCCGCTGGATCGGCATTTCGGGGCACAATATTCCCAGCTTCGAACTTTTTCTCTCCCCGGATTGGCGCGGCACCCGGGGCGTCTACTACGCCAATCAACCCTCGTATCGAAGCGGCAATTACGTCAAAGGGGTTCGCCTGGAGTTTGAAAAAGGGGCGGTGGTAAAGGCGGCGGCTGAAGAAGGAGAGGATTTCGTTCAAAAACAACTGGCCATGGATCGCGGCGCCAGCCGAATCGGAGAATTTTCCTTGACCGACCGTCGATTTTCCAAGATCAACCGGTTTATGGCCAACACCCTTTTTGACGAAAACTATGGCGGCGCGTTTGGCAACTGCCATGTGGCCCTGGGGTCTTCCTATTCGGACACCTATGACGGCAACCCGTCGGAATTGACTCCGGAGAAGAAAAAGAATCTAGGCTTCAACGATTCGGCCTTGCACTGGGATCTGGTCAACACGGGGAAAAAACAAGTCACAGCCACCCTGAACTCAGGGGAAAAGGTAGTCATCTACCGCGACGGCCAGTTCCAATACTGAAGCGGGCTGTGCCCGCAAGGCTGTAGGCTGAAGGCCTTTAGACCGTAGGAAAAGATCATTGGTGAAAGTTGGTGGGCAAGACTTCTTGTTTTTCCTTCAGCCTAAAGCCTAAAAGGCTACAGCCTATTTTCCCGCTCGGGCGTCAAAGCAGGCCAGGTTGGCTTTAAGCACCCCGCCGGCCAGGAGATCGGCCACGGCCCTTCGAAAATGATCGGCAGCCACGTGAGGAATCAGGCGCTGCCGGGCGATTTCGGCCAGCACCACCATGTTTTGCATCCGCACGTCAGGCAGTGTGGCATCCGCCACGGGCACCACCCGGATGTTGCGGCGGGCACAAACAGCGGCCAGTGCATCGGCATCCACCGCCGCGGCCTCCCGCAGACGCACGGCCAGCGGCTGCCACACCGTGTCGTAATAGACCAGGACCCCGCCGTCAGCGGCGGCTTCCAGGGCAGCCCGCATGGCTTCGTGGATTTCCAGGGCCACGGTCAGATGGGCTTCACCGGCGGCGATAAGCGGCGAATGCGCATGGTCTCCAATGCGCACATGGGATACGACAGAACCACCGCGCTGGGCCAACCCATGGGTGTCGACGCCTTTGACCGGCAATCCGGCATGATCCGCGGCACGAAGGATCGCCTCGCTGAGCAGACCGATGCCCTGGCCTCCCACCCCTGCCATGTAAATGTTAAAGGGGCTCACGGCCTTATTTCTCCCTGGTCGGGGCCGCCGCTTCGGGGCTGGCAATGGCCTGAGCCGGACAGGTCTGCCGGCATGAACCGTCTCCGATGCACAGATCCGTGTTGATGGCGATCTCACCGTTTTTCCGGCGATGAAAGGCGGGACAGGCAAAGGTTTCGATGCAGGAAAAAATCCGCTGGCACCGGGCCGGATCCACGTGTACCTGGTGCAGCCGGTAGCCCGGTTTCCCTCGCTGGCCCCGGGTGAATTTGAGCATGCACGGATGCCGGGCGATGACCACGGAAAAACCGTCCACGGCCACCGCCGCCTCAAGCGCTTGGGTCAGTTTGGCCTGCTGGTAGGTATCGACCTCGCTGAGGTGCTCGACCCCCAGGCCTTCCAGCACCTGGCGAAGGGGTATGGCCTGGGTGATATCGTTGAAGT
>JBJKSK010000552.1:0-3660 GCA_046704125.1 Desulfobacterales bacterium
TGGATCTCAAGATGCCCGATCTGTCGGGTTTCGAGGTGCTCGAAAAGGTCAAGGTCCGCCATCCCGATACGGTGGTGATCGTCATTACCGGCTACGCCACCTTGGAGCATTCCATCGAAACCATGAAAAAAGGCGCCTTCGATTTTATCCCCAAGCCTTTTTTCCCGGATCAGCTCCGCGTGATCGTGGCCAAGGCCATCAACCACACCCGGGCCCTGCGGGATATCGCCACGGAGAAATCCCGGATCCGGGTGCTCATCGATCGGCTCTCCGACGGGGTCATGGCCGCGGATCACGAGAAGATCGTGGTCCTGTCCAACCCGGTGTTCAAGAAAATGGTCGGCTATACCGGGGGCCAATCCCGGGGAAAGAGCGTCCAGGCGGTCACCGGCAGTGCGGCCATCGAGGCGATGATCGATGAAGCGCTGGCCATGGGACCGGATCACTTCGTGGAGCTGACCCAGGAAATCGTCATGGGCCAGGGGCCTGATGCACCGGTATTGGCGGCTTGCTGCTTTCCCTTCAGGGATCGGGTGGGGGTCAATCTCGGAGCCATCACCGTGCTGCACGACATCACGGCGCTGAAACGGGCCGAACAGATGAAGGCCGAATTCGTCTCCACGGTGGTTCACGAAATTCGAAGCCCCATGAGTTCGGTGAAGATGCTGCTCAACGTGATCCTGGACGGACTGGCCGGGGAGGTGACCGACAAGCAGCGTGAAATTTTATCCCGGGCCTCGGAGAAAATCGAGTCCCTGGGGCATCTGGCCACGGAATTGCTGGATCTGTCAAAGATCGAATCCGGCCTGGTGGCCCAGGAGCGCGAGCGCCTGGATCTTTGTGAGATCATCGATGCGCAGGTGGAGCTTCACCGGGCCAGCGCCGCGGCAAAAAACATTCCCGTTTTCTGGAAGCCGCCGGTGGGGCTGCCCGCCGTGGTGGCCAACCGCCAAAACATGGAAGAGGTCTTTTCCAACCTGATTGTCAATGCCATCAAATACAGCCCGGACGGCGGGTCGATCACCCTGTCGGCGGAGGACCTCAACGGTGAGATCTGCGTGAAGGTCTCCGACACCGGCTATGGCATCGGCGAGGCGGACCAGGCCAAAATTTTTGACCGGTTTTACCGGATCAAGGACCCGCGGACGCGGTTTATCACCGGCACCGGCCTCGGGCTGCCTATCGTCAAGCGGATCGTAGAAGCCCATCACGGGCGCATCGAAGTAAAAAGCGGCGTCGATGCCGGAAGCACTTTTTCCGTCTATCTTCCCGTATCGTGGGAATTGGGGTCAAATCTTGAATTGTGAATAAAGCCGTTTTTTACCGGAACCCTCAAAGGCCGAAAGGCTGAAGCCCCGCCCTCAAACACAAAATCCCGAATCCCGGCCATGCCCGGAAGGCGAAAAAACGGCCCCCCCGCCGCCGCCAGGCGGCCGGGCGGCGGCCGCCGTCAACCGGAGGGTACGCCGCCTGTCTGCCTCATACCCGACCTTTGATCATCGCTTGCGCAAACGCCTCCCGTGATGGGCGCTTGGCCCGGGGCTTCGGGTGTCAACCGTTGCGCGATTTTTTGCAAAGCGTTGCGGCCGATCTCATCCCGGAAAAGTGTATCAAAAACATGATTTTGTTTTTTTTCAAAGAGTGAAACCCAAGATTTAGATCCAAGTTAAAATATAATTGACATATATTTTACGCCATTTTATATCCATTCCGAAAGAATTGTCGCCCTTGACTACAAACCGGTCCAGATCCGCGATGAAAAAGTGAAACAAATCACCATTCAGCTCAAATAGGTGTCAACGCCGTAATACCGGCTGCATGACCGCCTGATTCGGATTCCGATAGGCATGCCCGGCACCCAAAGACGTTCAGATGCCATCCCGGGGAGAAATCGGTAAGGCTCTTCATCGCTGATCGCGTCATTTTTCAGCCAAACACCCAAAAGAAGCGGAGGAAGTCATGAAAAAGACGTATGCTGTTCTATTGGCCCTTTTACTGGCTTTGCCCCTGAGCATCGGGCTCGGCCACCGCTGCGAGGCGGCACAAACCATCAAGATCGGAGTGCTCTACCCGTTTACAGGCGGGTCTGCCTCCGCCGGCAGTGAACTTCGGGCAGGCGTTGAGCTGGCCCAGGAAATCGCCAACCACGCCATGCCGCAAATCCACATGGACATGGCCAAGACAGCGGGGATCCCCTCTCTTGGCGGCGCCAAAATCCAGATCATCTTCAAGGATCACCAAGGCAATCCCACCCTGGGTGCGGACCTGGCCAAACAGCTCATTTTAGACGACCATGTCGTGGGCATCCTGGGCTGCTACAACAGCGCGGTGACAAAGACCGTCAGTGCCGTCTGTGAACAGTACGGTATTCCCATGATCAACGGCTCTTCCACCTCCCCCGCGTTGACCGAGCAGGGATATAAATGGTTCTGGAGAACCACGCCAAACGACGAGATGTTCACCAAAGACCTGTTTAAGTTTCTCGAAGGGTTGACGGAAGGCAAGGTAAAGGGCGTGGGCAAGGTTCCCAAGAGCCAGATCATGAACCTGGCATCGGCCTGCGAAAGGTCGGAATGGGGTTCCCAGGTATCCAAGACCATTGCGCAGTATGCCAAATCCTATGGCTTCAATGTGAGAAAATCCATTCTCTATGCATCCAACTCCCCCGATCTGTCCCAAGTCGTCCAGGCGCTCAAGTGGGCCAAACCCGATGCCATGCTCTTTGCCTCTTACACGTCCGATGCCATTCTCATGATCCGAACCCTCAAGTCCCAGAATGCCGAACCGAAAATCATCTGGGGCCAGGACGCCGGATTCGTGGCTCCGGAATTTGTCACCACGCTGGGCGACGATGCGGTCGGGCTGCTTACCCGCAGCGTATTCGCGCCCAAATTGGCGGAAATCAAACCGCTGGCCAAGCAGATCAACGCGCTTTACCGGAAAAAGACCGGCCACGATTTAACCGGCGCATCGGCCAGATCCTTTACCGGTCTTCAGACCTGGGTGGCGGTCCTGGAAAAGGCCGGCTCCACCAAGCCTGCGGCCATCCAGAAGGCGGCCAACAGCCTATCGATCGGCCCCGATCAGCTGATCGTTCCCTGGGCCGGGATCAAATTTGCGACCAGCGGCAAGGATCAAGGCCAAAACATACTGGGGTCGGGCATCATCGGCCAGTACCAGAAAGACAAAGACGGTAAAATCGTCCTGCAGATCGTTTATCCGTTCGATCTGGCCACGGCCAACATGATTTATCCCTTCAAGTGGCTCAAATAACACGATCATGGATATTCTGGTCGGATCGATAGCCACGGGTCTTTTGTTGGGAACGGTTTTTGCCCTGGTGGCCCTGGGATTGACCATCATCTTCGGGGTGATGAACATCGTGAACTTTGCCCATGGGGAATTTCTCATGATCGGCATGTACACGGCCCTTTTGATTTCCCAGGCCACCGGGCTGGACCCGCTGCTCACCCTGCCTATCGCGGCGGCGGTGGGGTTTGTTCTGGGCGTTGTCTGCTACTGGGGATTCGTCAGATATCTGCTAAGGGGGCCGATGGTGGCCCAGCTGCTGGGGACCTTCGGGCTCATGCTGGTGCTGCGCAACCTGGCCCTTTTGTTTTTCGGCTCCCAGGAGCGCACGATTCAGACCGGGATCCTGGT
>JBJKSK010000553.1:0-13258 GCA_046704125.1 Desulfobacterales bacterium
CCGATTTCGGCCCCTGAGGTGCCGATGTTGACGTTGGCAATCCCGCAGTCGCTGCCGCAGGGGCCCAGAAAGGCTTCGGCTTCGCGCAGCTCGTTGGTGAAAATAGCCGATGAGAGTCCCTGGGGCACGGCGTTGTGAATGGAAATAGCTTCATCGAGGCTGTCGTAGCCGATCAGGTAGAGAATCGGGGCAAAGGTCTCTTGGGCCACGATGGGCATATCGGCCCGGGCCTCACACAGGCATGGGGTGACGTAGGTTCCCGCGTCGTAAATGCCTCCGGAAAGCACCTGCCCGCCGTAGAGCACCCGGCCGCCCTGGGACTTGACCTGTTCGAGGGCTTCCTGCATCGCGGCCACGGCGCCCCGGTCTACCAGGGGGCCCATGAGCGTCCCGGGCTCTAGTGGGTTGCCGATGGGCACCTGGCGATAGGCCCGGATCAGGGCCTGGGAAAGCGCCTCGAAGCGATCCCGATGCACGATGATGCGGCGGGTGGACGTGCAGCGCTGGCCGGCGGTTCCGACGGCCCCGAAGACAATGGCGCGCACCGCCAGGTCCAGATCCGATTGCGGGGTAACGATGATGCCGTTGTTGCCCCCCAGCTCCAGCAGGCTTCGCCCCAGCCGGCCGGCCACGGTGCGTGCCACGTGCCGACCCATGCCGACGCTGCCTGTGGCTGAAATCAGGGGAATCCGAGCGTCATTGAGCATCGGCTCTCCGACTTGCTCACGCGTTCCGACCACCAGGCCCAGGACGCCTTCCGGCACATCGTTTTCTTTCAGCACCCGGCTCACGATTTTCATGGTGGCCAGCGCCGTCAGCGGCGTTTTGGAAGACGGTTTCCAGATCACCGTATCTCCTGCCGCCATCGCGATCAGCGCGTTCCAGGCCCAAACGGCCACGGGAAAGTTAAAGGCCGTGATCACCCCGACAGGCCCCAGCGGATGCCACTGCTCGTACATGCGATGCCCGGGGCGCTCGCTGTGCATGGACAGCCCATAAAGCATTCTGGACTGACCTACCGCAAAATCGGCGATGTCAATCATTTCCTGGACTTCACCCCGGCCCTCGGCCGTGATTTTGCCCATTTCCAGGGAAACCAGGTCGCCCAGGTCATCTTTGTGCCGGCGCAAGGCCATGCCGATTTGCCGGACGATTTCCCCCCGTTTGGGCGCAGGCACCATGCGCCACCGCGAAAAGGCATCCACGGCCCGGCTCACCACTGTCTCGTACTGGCCGCGGGTGGCGCACCGGACGGTGCCGATGACCTGTCCATCAATGGGGGAAACCGATTCGAGGCGGTCGCCCGTCCCGGGCAGCCACGTCCCTGTACCGGCGCCGGGTTGTTCGTCGTTGAGGTCTAAGCGTTTCAAAACGGTTCGCATCATGTCTCTCCTGTTTCTATGGTCCATAGCTTCCATCGGAAGTCCTATACCGGATTATCGGCATTTTTCCAAGCCCGGCGAAAGCTTTTCCCCGTCGTTTACCGGCGTTTATCCAGAAATAGGCAGATTGGCCGTTGATGGTCGAAAACGGCGCTAATACAGGCCGCCTTCGGTCAGCGGCTTGTTTTCCAGAATACGATCGGGGCGGAAAATCGACAAGTCCAGGGAGACCTCTTTTTCCAAAATGATCTCGGACAGGTAGCGGCCCACGGCCGGGGCCTGCTGCAGCCCGTGGCCTGAAAACCCGTTTGCCAGGTAAAACCCGCTGAGTTCAGGCCATTGTCCCAGAATCGCATTGCCGTCCAGGGTGTTGACCGCATACAACCCGGCCCAGCCCCGCATCAACTTCAAGGTGTCAAAGGCCGGCACAAACTCGGCCAGCTCAAACCACAAATTTTCCAAAAACCGCTTGTCGTCCCAGGAAAAATCGAATCCCACCGGGTCTTCCGGCATGGATTTACCCAGAAGAATCAAGCCGCCGGTTTCCGTTCTGAAATACAGCCCAGAGGGCAGAATCGTCAGCGGAAGCGGCCCGGAAGGCTTCACGGCGGGATCCAGGGCAAAGATCTGGCGTTTGACCGGCTGCACCGGCAGATGCACCCCGGCGGTTTTGGCCAGTTCGGTGCACCAGGCACCGGCACAGTTGATTACGATACCGGTGCCGTAACCGTCCCCGGAGGCCATGCGCACGCCGTTGATGCGCCCGTTTTGGCTCAACAGCGAAACGGCCTTGTCGTGCACATACACCGCCCCCTGGGACCTGGCCTTGGCCCGGTAGCCCATCAGCACGGCATAGGCGTCAAAATTGCCATCCTGTGGCCCGAAGGTACCCTCCATGGTCTTTGGTTCGTAGAGCGGGTATTGGTTCCTGATTTCACCCGGCGACCACCACTGGACCTGGCAGCCCAGGGCCAGCTGCATCTCGAAGGCCGCACGCGCGGCGGGGGCCAGCGCTTCGTCGACCATCAGCAGGTTTCCCTCCCTCCGGTAGGCGATCGAAGGCCGGTTGTCGCCCACGGCCATGTCGGCTTCAAAGGTCTCGAGTTTTTCAAAGGCGTATTGGGAAACCTCGACATTTTTTTTCAGGCTAAACTGGATCCGGGCATTGGCCATGGACAGAGTGGTCGATGACCGGGCATAGGTCGGATCCATTTCCACCACCACCACGCGCAGCCCCGGATCACTTGCCGTAAGATAGTAGGCCGTGGCGCTTCCCATGATCCCGCCCCCGACGATGACCACATCATATGAACTCTCACGCATTGCTTATCCCTTCTCTCTTCTTCCCAATGGTTTGCTATTGTGCGGCTTGCGCTATAATAAAAAACGTCCCTGCACCGTATGGTAGAGGCGTGCGCCGGTTTCGTAAAACACCTCCCGCAATCCACGCAGGAAAATGGGCTGCGGTTTCAAAACAGGCAGGGGAATGTCTTTTTCTGAACCCCCCGAGACGAGATCGGCCAACATTTTGCCGAACACGGTGCCGGGACCGATGCCGCGGCCGTTGTAGCTGGTCACCATGACCAGATCGGGGCCCAGCATGTGAAATCGCGGGATATGATTGGTGGTCATCGCAATCACCCCATGCCAGCCATACTCCATCCCGACCTGGCCGACCTGGGGAAACACCCGGCGCATGATCCGTTGCGCCCAATTCCGGTGGAGTTTGCGGGCAAACCCCGCCGCCTGCCCGACGCTGCCCACGATCAGGCGCCCGGTCCGGTCGAGGCGGTAGGATGTCAGCACGGTGGCCGTATCCCACGCTCCGTGTCCGCCCGACAGAATGGACCGGCGAACGTTTTCGGGCAGCGGCGGGGTGGCAAACTGGAAGAAATTAAATGGGATGAAAGTCGCTTTCAGTTCTGCCAGCACATGATTGAGGTAGCCGTTGGTGGCCATGATGACCGCTGTGGCCTTCAGGGTCCCGGCGGGTGTCTGCAAGTGCCAGCGGCCGTTTAGGCGCTGCAGCCCCGTCACCGGCGACCGGATATGCAGCCGTGCCTTGGCCCGGACCGCCGCATGGGCCAGGCCGTGCACGTAGGCAAGAGGCTGCACCGTGCCGGCGCGCAGATCCAGAAGCGCGCCGTGAAAGGCGTCGCTGCCGATTTTGGCCGCGGCCTCCTGACGGTTTAAAAGGGAGACGGGAGCGCCCCGACGCCCCCATTGCGCCTCGCGTTCCTGCAGGTAACGGAACCCGGCGGGAGAGTGGGCACAGTGCAGGGTTCCGTTGCGGACGGCTTCGCATGGGATGCCATGTTTTTCAATCAGGTGGTAGACAAGATCGGGGGAATTCCCGAGCACCGTGTTGAGCCGTTCGCCATAATCGGGTCCGAGTTCTTTGACGATTTGCTCCGGGAGCACCCAGAGACCGGCGTTGGTCAATCCGACGTTGCGGCCAGAGCCGCCGTGGCCGATTATCTCGGCTTCCAGCAAAACCACATCGGTGCCGGCTTCGGCCAGATGAAGGGCGGCGGAAACCCCGGTAAACCCACCCCCGATCACGGCCACGTCGGTGGTCTGATCTCCAGTAAAAGGCGTTAACGCCGGCGGCTCAGGCGCCGTAGCCGCCCACAATCCAAAATTCACAGCTCTGTCTTCCATGTTTAAATCTCCACCCTGTCCCAATCACCCCACAATTTGGATTACCCCCTGCGCCGCCGGCGTCGATCTCCTATTTTTGGATATGGCTCTTGTAGTATTGCTCGCAAGGTTGCGTTACAAACGCGGGAAGCGAACTTGTATCTCCGTTTTTGGCGAAGGTGTAAAGAGAGTTTGCCACCCCTTTGACCTTCACGCTTTTCATCTTGTCAATGAAGGACTTGTGGTTGATGCCGCCTTTTTCGATCACCGCAACCGCGATCTTTACCGCGTCGTAGCCGTAGACTGCCGATATCGGCGGAAAGCCGGTGAATTTCTGGTCCCATTCCGCTTTCAGACGTTTCACCGCGGGCCGCTTGATGCTGATGCTGGGCGGGATCTCTATGAAGGTGTTTTTCAAGTCTCCCGCAAGGGCGAAAAACTTTGGCTGAGTCTCGGCGTCCGGCACGTAGATCGGCCCCCTATAGCCGATCTCCCGGGCCTGCTTTACAAGCAGCCCCGCGGCACTGTAAGAGGTTTCCATCAGGACCAGCATGCCGGGGTTTTGCATTTTAGCCTTCATCAGCATGGCGTTGAACGCGTTCTGACCCGGCGTGGTGATGCTGTTGGACAACACTTTGATACCCAGTTGCTTGGCCCTGGCGTCGAAGCCCGCAACCAGCTGTTGACCGTAGGACTGGTTGTCGCTGATGAGTGCCACGGAGTTTTTCTTGAACTTGTTTTGAACCTCGTTGGCCATATATTTCGCGATATCCCCGGTCGTGAAGGTAAGGCGCAAAAGATTGTTGAAACCCTGGGCGGTGATGGAGCCGGCGTTGGAATAAGTAATGATGTTGGGCACGCCGTTGCGATAGAATACCGGCGTGGCCGCCAATGCGTCCGAACTGATGGTGGGCCCCAGGGCCACCAGGTAATCTCCGGCGCAAATCGCCTTGGCCGCGTTGGCCGCCTCCTGCGGATTGCCCTGGTCGTCGAAGAAGGTGAGTTTCAGTTTGTAGCCCTTCAAGGGTCCGGAAAGTATCCCGCCATGGGCATTGATTTCCGCCACCGCGATTTGCTGGCCGTGCTCGTCGGTCGTGCCATAGTCGCCAAACTTGCCGGTGAGCGAGTCGTAGCCGGCCAGATTGATGATCTTTTTGGCGTGATCAACACCCTGGTTGGCATGGGCCGGAACTACCGACAGGGCCAGTCCCAGAACAAAGCTGAACGAAACAACTGCCAATTTTTTAATCATTTTGCTGCCTCCTTGAGTGTGTTAGTTTTCTCCGAGATAAGTCTTGCGGATCAAATCCGACTGCAGCAGATCTGCGGAGGATCCCTGATGACGAATTCGTCCCAGGTCCATCACATAGGCACGCTGCGTGATTTTCAGCGCCTTTTTCACATTCTGTTCGATAAGCAAAATGGAAATCCCGCGTTGGTGCAGGTCCTCTACGATCTTCATGATTTCATTCACCAGAAACGGCGCAAGCCCCATGGAAGGCTCGTCGAGCAGCAACAGTTTGGGCCGGGCCATGAGTCCGCGGGCAATGGCGAGCATTTGCTGCTCGCCGCCGCTCAGCGTGCCGGCCAGTTGGCTGCAGCGCTCGCCCAGGATGGGAAAGATTTCGAAGTAGCGCGCAATATCCCTTTTGACTTCCACTTTATCCTTGCGCAGGAATGCCCCCATCTCCAGGTTGGTCGTCACCGTGGCATCGGAGAATACGCCTCTGCCTTCGGGCACATGGGAGATGCCGCAGGCTACGATTTTTTCCGCCGGCAACCCGTTGAGCGGGCGGCCGTTGAAAATCACGCTGCCCCCGGTGGCGCGCACCAACCCGCTTATGGTTTTCAGAAGCGTGGTTTTCCCGGCGCCATTGGCGCCGATTACCGCGACGATTTCCCCTTCGTCGACCGACAGGGAAATTTCATGCAAGACTCTGATCTTGCCGTAGCCTGCGCACAGTTCTTTTACTTCCAGCATCAGGGATCTTCCTCTTCTCCCAAATAAATCCTCTGGACCTCCACGTCGGCCTGAATTTCGGCAGGAGCACCTTCCCTGAACCGCTGTCCGGCATTGAGCACGACGATCCGTTCAGCCACCGACATGATAAACGGCATGTTGTGTTCGACTATGAAAATGGTATTTCCGCGGCCCTGCAACAAGAGCAACAACCGCGCGAGAGTGTCCATTTCCGCAGGATTCATGCCCGCACAGGGTTCGTCCAGGAGCAACAGGCGGGGCTCTGAGCAAAGCGCCCGGCAGATTTCGAGCAGCCGCTGCTCGCCGTAGGGCAGATTCTTCGCCAGTTCATTGCAGCGGTCGGCCAGGTTGGCCATCTCCAGGATCTCCATGGCCTTTTGGACCGCCGCCCTTTCCCTGCGCCGTGAACTCAGAGGCTTGAGATAGAGGCTCCAAAGAGAATTGCGGATGCGGCTGTGGCCTCCGATCAACACGTTATAGAGAACCGATACGTTGGAAAACACCCTCAGGTTCTGAAAGGTCCTGGCGATCCCTTTATAGGTCACCCGATGAACGGGCAACCCGCTGATTTTTTCGCCCATGAAGGTTATATTGCCGTCATCGGGCCGGTACAGGCCGGTCAGCAGGTTGATGAAGGTCGACTTGCCCGAACCGTTGGGCCCGATCATACCCAGGATTTCCCCCGGGTCGATCTTCACGGAAACCTGGTTGACCGCGATGACACCGCCAAAGCGTTTGGTAAGGTTTTCAGTCTGCAACAGGGCCATAATGCGCTTTCCCGGGGAATTGGCGACCAGCGGCTTTCGCTCTTGCCGGTCGCCCGTTCACAATTACTATTCTCTGAAGGCGGATATTCCGAATATTCCCTGGGGCCTGAAAAGCAGCACCAGGATCATGATCGAACCGATGATCATCATGCGATACGCCGAAAGAGGCCGAAATATTTCCGTCGCCAGGGTCATGACCAGCACCCCGACCAGCGGCGCCCAGAGCCGGCCCATCCCGCCGACAATCACCATAATGCACAGCAGGCAGGAATAATCGAGGTCAAAACCCGACGGGGTGACCGTAGTCTCGTAGACCGCCAGAAGGCTCCCGGCCAGGCCGGCATAAAGCGAACCTATGGCAAACGCCATGATCATATAAATCGGCGTGTTGATGCCCATGGTCTTGGCCGCCAGTTCATCTTCGCGCAGCGCGACCAGTGCGCGCCCAAGCCTGGAGTTCACGAGCATCCCTATGGTCAGGAGGGTAAACGCCAGCACGATCAGGCCGAGGTAATAGAAATCGACCTGGGTGCGAACCACCCATCCCAACACTTTAGGAACCGGGATCGCCACGATCCCCTTGGCTCCACCGGTAAAACTGATCCACGCCTGCGTGGCCAGCCGGAAAATTTCACCAAAAGCGATGGTCAACAGGCAAAAATAATCGCCTCGGACCTTGCGCGCCGGAATCGCCAGCAGCAGCGCCGCAATCACCGTGACAACGGCCGATGCCCCCAGTGCCGCGAGAAAGATCCAATGCAGGCGGACCATCAGCAGAGCCGTCGTATATGCGCCGATGCCGAGAAACGCCGCCTGCCCGAGGGAAAGCAGACCCGCGTATCCCAGAATCAGATTCAGCCCCAGGGCCGCTATGCAGACGATAATCATGTAGTCGACCAGTCCCAGATAGTAGGCATTGGTCAACACCAACGGCAGGCACAGGGCAACCGCAACGATCAGCGCCCAGCCGGCCGCCTTGATCTTAGGATTTGCAAAAATTTTCCGGCCGCTGCCCTCAACGGGCCGCAGGGCCGCGGATGGTCTGGAGGTGTCGTTGCTCATGGTTGCCCCGCTATACTTTCCTTTCTTCCGCCTTGCCCATAATGCCGGTCGGTTTAACGAGCAGAATCAGGATTAAAAGCAGAAACATGATCGGGTCTTGGAAGGCGCTGGAAATATACACCCCCGCAAAGTTCTGCGATAAGCCTATGATCATGCCGCCGATCATGGCTCCCTCGAGGCTGCCGATGCCGCCTACCACGGCGGCGGTAAAGGCGATAATCGTACCGTGAAATCCCATCTTCAAGGAAACCGCATTATACGTGGTGCAATAGAGCACGCCGCCGATCACCCCTAGAACTCCGCCCAGAAAGTAAACGACGGAAATGGTTCGGTTTATGGGGATGCCCATCAGACTGGAAACGGCGATATTTTCCGATACGCACAAAATCGCCTTGCCCATTTTATGGTATCTGAGAAAAAGCTTGAACGCGATGATGACGCCTATGGCAACCCCAAGCGTTATCAGGTTGGTCAGGGAGACGGCGCCGTTTAGGAAACTGAACTGATGCACGGGAAAAATCGAGGGGTAGGGCAGCACCTGGTCCCCCCAATTAAGCTCGGAGATGTTTTGAATCACAAACGCCGCTCCGAGAGCGGTAATCATTGAGATCATGCGATGCTGCGAGGAACGCAGCCTGCGGTAGGCCACGATCTCCACGAGCGACGCCATGGCGCCCCCGGCCACCACGGCGGCCAGTATGGCCCAGATCGGCGGGATGTGGTAAGAGGCAAGCAGGGTATAGGACAGCAGTGTGCCGAACATGTAGACGTCGCCGTGGGCGAAATTCATCAGTTTCAGCATGCCGTAGACCATGCTGTAACCGATGGTGACGAGGGTGTATATGGCTCCCACCGTCACCCCGACCATCAACACATACCAGAACATGGGCTCTCTCCTGTAGCGCAGACCGCGATTGTGGATGGATGGCAGCCCCGGGCAGGGCCGGGCTATTGTCTGCTACATAAAACCATTATGGGGCATCCTTACCAGCGCCCGATGCACGTATTCGATCATGGTGACGAAATCAAAGACCGGAAGCCCGGTGGCGGCCTGTACCGCGTGGGCATAGGGTGGCAGGTCGCTGCATTCGAGCAGGATCGCCCCCACCTCAGGATTTGCCGCCACCAGTTGCCGGGTCACGCTCACGACTTCGGCTTCAATCCGGCCGGAGTCCAGTGTTCCCTTTTCCTTGAGAACGGCCGAGGAAAACTCGGCCTGGGTTTCCATGCCGGCGATCACCAGGGGGATATTTTCATCGACGCCCACCGAAGAAAAGTGGCCGGGAGTCAAAGCGGTCTTGTCGGCGGTAATCACGCCGATTTTCTGCCGGCGGTTCAACGTTTGATGGATAAAGGGAATCTGCAGCAGGCTGGACAGGAAAACCGGGATATCCAGGGCCTCGGCCACCTCTTTTTGAAACAGGGCCATAAAGCCGCAGGCCCCGGTGATCGCCTTAACGCCTTCTTGCCGGAGGGCCTTTGCCGCATCGACAAAGGGCTTTAGCAGTGTGGCGTCTCGCTGGTGGAGCAGCCGCTCAATCGATGCCTCCTTGACCACCTTGTAGCGCACCGGAAAGGAAAAGGTGGAAGCGTTTCCCACGTTTCCGGGAACACAGGGATAGCTGGCATCCAGGATCAGAATTCCGATGGATTCCCCGTACCAGGACTGTCTGGGGTTTGACACGCGGTATACGGACATGGGGCAGCTCTGATTCAAAAAATGAATTCAATTAATATAACTATCAAGGATGCTCCCAACATTATTGGGATGGTTATGGTATTCCACAGGGATATTTAAAAGTCAATCTTTTTGTTGGTCTGTTTTTGCCAAGGGAAACAATCCCGGTGGGTGACCCCTGCAGTTACCGGCTAGAAACCGGCCAACCCCCTTGAAATTAAAGGTATTAACCGCGATGGCCAGGGAATGGCGGCCGGCAAGCCGAGTTTCAACTTACTGCTTGTCAAACTTCAACCGCTGTACTAAGAAAAGAGACCAAAAAAATACTACCGGTATAATTTCGATCAGAACAAGCCACTGGCGAAGGGACCCGCGCCTTATGAACGAAAAGATCTATTCGGTGCTCAAGCACCGAATTTTATTCCTGGAATATCGCCCGGGACAGATCCTCAACGAAAAGGTGTTGGCCCAAGAGTTCGAGGTCAGCCGCACGCCGCTGCGCGAGGTGCTCAACCGGCTGGAATGGGAGCAGCTGGCACGCATCCTGCCGCGCACCGGTACCATGGTCAATGAAATCGAGTTTCAGAAAATGATGAACGTCTATCAGGTTCGTCTGGAAATCGAGGAACTGGCCGGCAAACTGGCGGCAGACCATATATCGCCGGATCATATGGCGCGCCTCGAAGCGCTAAAAGGCGAATGCGATAAACTGCTGGCCGTCAAGGACCGGGCACTGCTGGCCGGCATCGATTTCAAGCTCAGAGACATCATTTACGGAGCCGCCGGCAATCCCGTGTTGACGGAAATCTCCGAGCGGCTCTACCATCAGACGTTTCGGCTCTGGGCCAGTATCATGGAAAAAGGGGAATGGAGCGAGGAGGTCCGGGCCGTGAGCGACGAAATCACCGAACTGGTATCGGCGTTCAAATCCTCCACGCCCCATACGGCCGGAAATATCCGCAAAGACAATATGATGAAGCACCTGGAACGGCTTCGTTCCAAATTTCTCGGCATTAAACTCTAACCGTCCGGAATCGGCATCATGGCCGCTCCGATGACCGGGAGCCGCTGGCTACAGGCTGATGACGGCGGCATCGCACGACATGTTGATGAGTTCCGCCGCGGATGCCATGCGCGCGCCCTGGATCAGGTCCTGTTCCTTGATCTGACGCGCCTTGGCGCAGGGGGTGCAGACCAAAATCGGCACTTCATAGGCCTGGAGATAGGATATCAGGTCATCGGCCACATCGCCGGTGGCGGCCCGCACATGGGTGATGATCCCCTCTTTGGCCAGATAGACCCCTTCGTCGAGCAGAAACAGCGTGACGTTCTTGCCTTCCTTGTGGGCGACGGTGGCCAGGTGAATGGCCCGGGTGGCCCGGTTGGTGTCATTGGTGCCGCAGGACAACGCAATCAAGACATTGTTGGTCATTTGATTTCCTCCTCAGGCTGTCTGTTTGAAAGTCTTATTCAGGTGCTATTTATCACATTCGACAACCAACCCGCAATCCGATAAACGATGCACGGGCCTGTGCCAGAGAAAAGTCCGTGATGCCTGGGCATCTTGTTATGCCCGAAGCTTTTCGGCATGCCTTTTCTGGTGTATGGGAAAGAAGTCTCGGGTCTGGAAAACACAAGCCAAAAAGGAGGCGCAACATGTTCATCAAAACAAATGAAGCCAGGGACCGTCAACTGGCCGAGGGCGTCCGGATGAAACCACTGGCCCACGGAAAGCTGACGCTGCTGTGCGAGTTTCACCTGGAAAAGGATGG
This sequence comes from Desulfobacterales bacterium, assembly GCA_046704125.1. Taxonomy (GTDB): domain Bacteria; phylum Desulfobacterota; class Desulfobacteria; order Desulfobacterales; family JBJKSK01; genus JBJKSK01. Next base: position 11,283 of record JBJKSK010000553.1, read on the forward strand.
CCGCATCCCGGCTCACCGCCACCCCCATGAACAGACCGGGTATCTGGTCTCCGGGCGGCTTCGGCTTACCACGGCCGTCGAGACGTTTGATGCCGCACCCGGAGACAGCTGGTGCATCCCGGCAGATGTCGAGCACAGCGGCCAAGCCCTGGAAGACACGGTGGCCGTGGAGGTGTTTTCGCCAGTCCGGCAGGAGTATCTCGAACCTGCGCCGTGACGCGAAGGCTTAAAACTTCTTTAAGGCAGCATGATCTCGCGGCAAGAGAAAAGGGACAGATATGCAAAATCAGGGTTGGAAGCGGTAAAAGCCCGGTTGCCGGCGGTCTTTGCCGACCGGCTCATTGGCCGCCCTGAAACCGCAGCCCCCCTGGCCGTTTCCAGAGGGGCTGCAGACGTTATCGGTCAACCGTCCTTAGATGTCAAAATACAGGAAAAATTCGTGGGGATGGGGCCGGAGTTTGACCGGGTTGATCTCGCCGTGAACCTTGTACTCGATCCACATGTCGATGACATCCTGGGTAAAGACATCGCCCTTGAGCAAAAACGCGTGGTCTTCCTTTAGCGCCGCGATGGCCTCATCCAGAGATCCCGGGGCCGACGGGATGTTGGCCAGCTCTTCCGGGGGCAGGTTGTAGATGTTTTTATCCAGGGGATCGCCCGGGTCCATTTTGTTTTCGATGCCGTCGATGACCGCCATGAGGATGGCGGAAAAGGCCAGATACCCGTTGCAGGAAGGATCCGGGGTCCTGAACTCGAGCCGCTTGGCCTTGGGCGATGACGAGTACATGGGAATCCGGATGGCCGCGGAACGGTTGCGGCTCGAGTAGGCCAGATTCACCGGCGCTTCGAAACCGGGCACCAACCGTTTGTAGCTGTTGGTTGTGGGGTTGGTAAAGGCGCACAGCGCCCGCGCATGTTTGAGGATGCCGCCGATGGCATACAGCGCCTCCTGAGAAACCCCGGCATACTTGTCGCCGGCAAACAGCGGTTTTCCTTCTTTCCAGATGCTGATATGGGTGTGCATGCCGCTGCCGTTGTCGCCAAACAGCGGCTTGGGCATAAACGTCACGGTCCGGTTGTAGCGGCAAGCCACGTTCTTTAACACATACTTGAACCACATCAACTGGTCGCCCATCTGCAGCAGGGGTTTGAAACGCATATCGATTTCCGCCTGGCCGGCGGTGGCCACCTCGTGGTGCTGGCATTCCACCTCGATGCCCAACCCTTCCAGGGTCAGCAGCATCTCGCTGCGCAAATCCTGGTGCTTGTCCATGGGCGGCACGGGGAAATAACCTTCCTTGTGACGGGGCTTGTAGCCCAGGTTGGGATCTTCATCGCGGCCGGAGTTCCAGATGCCTTCCTCGGAGTCGATGGCGTAAAAAGCCTTCTGGGGCGAAGACTCGAACCGGATGTCGTCAAAGATGAAAAATTCGGCTTCCGGTCCGACAAAGGCGGTATCCCCGACGCCCGATGCCTTGAGAAACGCCTCGGCCTTCTGGGCGATGAAGCGGGGATCCCGGCTATAGGGGCTCATGGTCACGGGATCCACGACGTTTCCGATGACCACCAGGGTCGGCTCCTCGAAAAAGGGGTCCATCTTGGCTGTGGTCGCATCGGGCACCACGAGCATGTCGCTGGCATTGATCGGCTGCCAGCCGCGGATGCTCGACCCGTCAAAACCGAATCCTTCCTCGAAACTTGACTCGCTCAACTCGCTGATCGGCACGGTGAAATGCTGCCACACGCCGGGAAGATCCAGAAAACGGATATCCACGAGTTTCGCCCCTTTTTCCTTTGCCATAGCCAATACTTTTTCCGGTGTCATGTTTGCTTCCTCCGTTGATTGTGGATTGCACTTTCTGCTCAAAAAAAAATCGGCAGATGATGATATAGCTCAAATTCCAATGGCATCCCTGCCGCGCCCGACAGGAGCCGCCCGAATCGCCTGTTGCACGGGAATGACAGAGAGTTTCCCG
>JBJKSK010000554.1:0-5652 GCA_046704125.1 Desulfobacterales bacterium
ATGGAATCCTTTGCCGAACTCCAGGTCTTTTCGGGCAGACCTTGTCCGGTTTCTGCTCAGGCCATCGACAAATGCGAACTGATATTTTCCCCAAAGCCCCCCTTTGTGGATCTGGTCGCGGCAAATCCGCTGTTGGCCTTGAACATGTTGGCGGCGATTTCCTTTCGTCTGCGCCAGTGTGTCGTACAGATCGAAAACCTGTCTTTTAAGGATATTTCGAGCCGGCTTGCCTCCTACCTGTTGTCTCTATCTGAAGGGGAAAGATCGACCGACATGGTCACTCTGAACATTCCCAAAAGACAACTTGCCGGCATCCTGGGTACAATTCCCGCAACGCTGTCCCGTATTTTTTCCAAAATGACCGAACAGGGCCTGATTCGGGTCAGGGGACGCCGCATCACCTTCCTCAATCGCGAAAAGGTTGAGGCTCTGGCACAACACGGGAAAGTGTTTTGATTTCATAAAGAAATAACTTGAAACGCCCGATCTCTGATTTGCCCGGCTGCGCGCTGAATTCTCAGGGCCGTTCCGGTACCGCCAAGTTCAAAAGCAACGATTCTGTTGGATCCTCCGGCTTCCACCTCGGATATATGGTTGCCGTAAAGGTCACAGCTCTCAAAGTACCAGAAGATTGCCTGTCTGAAAAATGGCCGCCGCCTTGGCCGGGATATGGAAGAGGTGATCTTTGAGATGCAAGCCGCCCCCTTGACAGGGTCGTCACGTGTATAAATGTTCACTGCATGACGATGGAGATGCCAGATGAACGATGAACCTTGGTGACCGGAATCAAGCCGACCGGCAGGTCGGCAGATCATTTATTTTAAATACACAAGGAGTATGGATATGGCTAAAAGCGTCGTTTTAGACACAGATGAATGTATCGGGTGTGAGTCTTGTGTTGAATTGTGCCCGGAGGTGTTTGCATTTAACGAAAACGAGGAAAAGGCAGAGGTCATATTGCCCCAGGGCGGGCCTGAGGATTGTATCGAAGAGGCGATAACATCTTGTCCCGTTGAATGCATTAGCTGGGAAGATGATGACTGAATGAGTCATAAACTTAGGTATCACGACCGCAGACCGGATTGCGTGGCGGCTTTTTTGAAATCATCAATTGGCAGCAGCTCGATGAACGCTGCCGCCGCCGCTTGAAGTCCCATTGCTTCGCACCAGGCGCCGGGCAGGAGTGCCTGCCCGGCGATCGGCTGTACGAGATTGTCGGTGCAGGAGGTTGCGCCGGATCCTTCACAGAATCTGAGCTTTTCCAGGAAGGCGGCGAATGGAAACAATGGGGCTACATGCGCTCGATATTATCGCGAAGCTGACTGATCTCTATGCCTAAACTGACGCACTGCCGGTCCTGCATGCAAAATTCAGCATCGCCTTCCTCCAGGAAAGTCTTCAATTGGCGGTTGCCTTTTTTCAGGTCGACCCTCCACCGCTGGTTTTTCTCATCAAAGGCAACATCGATATCGATGCCGCATTCCCCGATATCCGGATAAAGGTCCCTGATTTTCTGACAAAGCTTGTCTTTTTCGATCATGGCTAATCTCCTTATTTCGATCCGGCCAGACATTCTGCCGCTGTTATCACCGTTTTCGCTGTTCCGTGGTGTACCTTTAATGCAGATACTATAGGCATCATCCTTGCATTTTCCACCTTTTCGGTCCACGTCGCCGGCCGGCCCTATGCGAAATCTGTAATCTATTGACAATATCGGACAAGCCATTACTCTTTTTGATAAAGGCGTTGCCGATTGTGCTCAATAATCCGAACCGGGTTCGATGGTGCGCCGGTTTTTACTCGAATGAGTTCAACGAGATGATTGCTCAACACCTTCAACAGCGCAATCTGAATATAACCGAAGAGACAAAATAGAAAGAACGAGCCATGGAAAAAATGCCATCAAGAGATACCACCGGAAAATGCGAAGGCGAATGCCGCGACCGAGTTTTCGAAGGCGAGCGAGAGCGCCAGCAAACAATCAATAGAGATGCCACAGAATACAGCAGTCCGGCGGGCAAGAGCCCGTCCTGGACATTCAAACGGAACGCTCCTCCCGGCGCGATGGGCGGCCGGGTTTGATGCGGGGATAAACAGTTCTTCCATCGAAATTGGGACGAACTGAATCGATGAGGAGGGCCGTAGCGCCCTCCTCATTTTTTTGGGGTCTGAAAAACCATGCGTGACGGACAGTTTGTGCGGACCGTCCGCGGCCAGGGCCGGAGCCGTGGTTTCGAGACTTTGCCGATCACGGTTTGCCGGTGTTTACCTCCCGGGACTGGCATCCCGCTCACCACCTCAGCTTTGAACAGGAAGGCGGCCGGTGGCCTCCCCACTGCATTCAGGATACCCCGGGGGCTGCATTCCACCCCGATCTCGAACTGCCAAAGTCTGCAACTGTCATAACCAAAGGCGTGCGCTTCGACCAGGACCAAAATTCGGCCTTCGATCAAACCGGCCTGGAAGTCCACATGCAGCGCAAGGGTATTCGCCGCTTGTTTATCGCAGGGCTGGCTCTCGACGTCTGTGTTTTGGCCACGGCCGTGGATGCCTGCAGGCACGGCTTTGAAGTCGTATTGATCTCAGATGCCACCCGGCCGGTGAGCGCTTCCAGCAAACGCGAAGCCCTGGCCACCATGCGGGCGGCCGGCGTTCACATCGTGAACGGCCCTCAGCGTTCGGATACTGCGAAGCCGATCAATGCTTGCTCTTGAAGTATTTCACTTTTTTGAATCCTGAGTAAAGCTTCCATGCATTCTGCCCTGCCTTTCCTCAGTATCGGCACAGTCACCAGGTTTCCAATAGCGCTCAATTTAATTTAATCCTGGCTCCTGAAAATTTACATGTGTTAGAGTAAATAAACTGAATCGATATAAGTCCCGAACCCCATAATGGAATTAAATCGTATGAAAGATATTCAAGTCTTGATTGCCGGGGCCGCCGGCGAGGGCATCCAGACCATCGGCTCCATGCTGGCAAAAGTCGCCCAGGCCCAGGGCTATGCGGTAATGGCCTGGCAGGAGTTCGAGTCCCGGATCCGTGGCGGTGTCAACCGGTTTTGCGTCCGTATCGGCAAGACGCCAAACAACGCGCCGCGCTATAAGAGCGATATCCTTCTGGGCGTGAACCAGGAGGCGCTGGAGCAATATACCGGTCTGGTGGCGGCCGACGGCATCATCTTCAGCCAGCAGGACACCGATCACGAAGGCGCTATCACGATTGCCTTCAACAAGATCGCCAAGGAGGCGCTCGGTGACCGCATCTACGCCAACGTCATCGCCTTGGGCACGCTCTGTGGCGCTTTGGGGCTGAGTGCGGACGTTTTGTTCCGGATCATTGAAAAGCGGTTTGCCCATAAATCCGCCGACATCCGTTCACGAAATATCAAGGCCGCTGAAAAGGGGCTCGAACTGGCTAAAAGCCGGTGTACGGATCGGTGTCCCTGGTCGCTGGCAGCGCAGCCGGTCTCCCACTATCTCATCGGTTGCCATGAAGCCATCGCCCTGGCCGCCTTGTACGCGGGTTGCCGTTTCATCGCCGCCTACCCCATGAGCCCTTCCACGGATATCATTACCCATCTTTCCCGCCTTGAAAAAGATCATGCCATTTTCGTGGAAACCGCGGAGGACGAAATCTCGGCCATCAACATGGCTGTCGGCGCCGGATTTGCCGGTGGCCGGGACATGACGGCGACTTCCGGGGGTGGGTTCGCCTTGATGAACGAGGGCTTGAGCCTGGCCGGGATGACCGAGACCCCGGTGGTGATCGTCGTGGCCATGCGCCCGGGACCGGCCACCGGGCTGCCCACGCGCACGGCCCAGGAGGATCTTTTGTACAGCCTGTTTGCCGGGCACGGCGAATTTCCCCGAGTCGTCCTGGCGCCTTCCGGGCCGCTGGACGCCTTTCATAAAACAGTCAAGGCCTTTGATTTGGCCGAGCAATATCAGGTGCCGGTGATCCTGCTGACAGATCAGTTTCTGGCTGACAGCCTGTATAGCTATACCGATTTTCCTCTTGACGCGATGGAACCGAGAAGCCATCTCGCCGATCCGGCGGTGTTTTCGGATTACAAGCGCTATCAGATCACCGCAGACGGCATATCGCCGCGGCTGGTGCCCGGGCAAAGCCAACACCCGGTGGGCGCCGACAGCGATGAACACGACGATGAAGGCCACATCACCGAAAATCTGGGCACGACAGCCGTCGCCATGAAGTCCAAGCGCCTGGCAAAAGGACAGGCTTTGCGGCGCCATATGGCCCCGCCCGAGGAATTTGCAACGGCCTCGGCCGAGCAGGTGCTGATATGCTGGGGGTCTTCCCGAAATGCCGTACGGGAAGCGGTGCAGCAGTTGGGGCAAACCTTGGCTCATCCGCCCGGCATGATCCACTTCAGCGACATCTGGCCCCCGCCGGATTACACCTTTCCGGAAGGCAAAACCTACATCACCGTGGAAAGCAACGCCACCGGTCAGTTGCAGCAATATCTGCAAATGGCCTATGGATTGGTTGCCGGCCGGCACATCCGTCGTTTTGACGGATTGCCGCTATCGGCGGAGTATATAAAGGAGCATTACAGGTCATGAAGGATAATCCGTTCTCCAACCAGGTCCCGGTGCAATGGTGCCCCGGCTGCCCCAATTTCGGCATCCTCAACGCCTTTAAGACGGCCCTGCATGAAATGGGCAAAAAGCCGCATGAAGTGTGCTTGGTCTCCGGCATCGGCCAGGCTGCCAAGCTGCCGCATTACCTGCGCTGCAATTTCTTCAATGGGTTGCACGGGCGGGCGATTCCGGTTGCGACGGGAATTCACGCCGTCAATCCCCGGCTGACCACCATCGTGGTTACGGGCGATGGTGATTGCTATGGCGAAGGCGGCAACCATTTCCTGCACGCCCTGCGCCGCAATCCAGACCTGACCATCGTGGTGCATATCAATGAAATTTATGCACTTACAAAGGGTCAGGCCGCGCCGACCACGCCCATGGGCCAGCGCACATCGCTGCCTGATCGGGAAACCCCGTACCCACCGCTCAACATGCTGGCCGTCGCCATCAGCCAGAACACCGGCTTCGTGGCCCGGGGATATGCCGGCAACCAGAAACATCTGGCGGATCTTTTGCGCCAGGCGGTGATGCACCCGGGTCTGAGCCTGATTGAAGTCATCCAGCCCTGCATCACCTGGGGCGACAAACCGCTCAGCTGGTACAAGGCGCGCGTCAGCGCCATCACGGATGGCTACGATGCTTCCGATCAGGCGGCCGCCCTGCGACGGGTGTTGGATCCGGCGCACGCCTACGACATCGGTATCCTGTACCAGGCGCAGCGGAGCCCGCTCTTCGGCGAATGGTTCCGCAGGCAGCATCACGACAAGCCATTGTACGATGCACCGATGATCGGCAAACAGGAAATGGCCCGGATGCTCAAGCGATATACCCCGGACATGACAGGTGCCTGACCAGGCGGTATTGCGCAACTTTTCAAGCCCGGCCGGCGAAACCGCTTCGACGATCTCGCAAGGCAGGCCGCCGGCATTCAAAAAGGGATGCTGTCGCCCCCTGCGTCGTCAGGACCCTGCGGACTTGACCGCCCAGCGAAAATTTCCGAAGACCGGGCTTCCCCTGCACCCGGATAAATCGGCACCCGGTGTACGAA
>JBJKSK010000555.1:0-8876 GCA_046704125.1 Desulfobacterales bacterium
AGTCTTGCGGCCGTGTTTGACTGGCTGCGAGACTACAGCCACCGCTGGTGGGTCTTTCTGCTGCCGGCCGCCGGTGCGGCTCTGTCCAATCTTTTCCTGGAGAAAGTCGTCCGGGAAAGCGCCGGTCACGGGGTGCCGGAAGTTATCTACAGCGTATCGCGCAAGGGCGGATTGCTTCGGTTCAGATCGAGTTTCTCCCGGCTGATTTCAAGTTGCCTGACCATCGGCAGCGGTGGGTGTAGTCTCGCAGCCAGTCAAACACGGCCGCAAGACTGCGCATCAAAACGATGGAGGCAAAACCGCAGAAGATGCCTACGATGGTTCCGGTGAGAATCAGCAGGAGCCGATCGTCGAGTTGGAAAAACTGCCACCGGGCAGGGGTCCGCCATTTTCTGAACCATTTCGAATCAGGGCTGTTTGTCACTTCTGGCCACCGTCGAGTTGGGCCTCGAATTCAGTGATTTTGGCCAAAAGTACCTTCTCGGCCGGGGCGGTTTTGAGAAATTGGGAAAAGGCATCATGGCGCAGGCAGAAGGAAAGCCGGGAGAGCAGGTATAGATGCGTTTGCACCGTGGGGCATAACAGGACAAACAGGACTTTTACCGGCCGTTTATCCATGGCCGCGAAGTCTACCGGTGCGGCCAAAAATCCGGTGACGATCATCGGAAACTCCGGAAAGTCCTGAATCGGCGTGCGGGGATGTGGAAAAGCCACCCCTTTCCCGATTCCCGTGGAAGCCATCTGCTCTCGTTCCAGAAGTCGCATGCGCAGCAAGGGTTTAATTTCGTCGGGTATGCCGGGCACCACATTGACCACGGCCTCTATGGCCTGATCGCGGTTGTCGGCCATCAGCCCGGTGTGGACGCCGCCGCGGCGCATGGATGCCGCCAGAGTTTCCGGCATGGGCGGCGGATCGGTCTTAGAATGGGGGTCAGGCGGCCTAAACACCAGGTGGTGCTGGGTGGCCCATCGTTGCAGCACCAAGCGGTTAAACAACAGGTCTCCACCGCTTTTTTGGATCGGGATGTGCCCCTGTCGGATCCACCGTTCGATGGTGCTCCGGGGCAGAGCCAGACTTGTTGCGACTTGCTCGATACTTAATTTCATCTTACTTTGTTCGATCACGGCAAATTTGGTTGTCCGCGATCAGGAGAGAGAAAAAAATAGCAGCGACAGGGCCGACCTGTCGCTGCTTGAAAGCGTTGCAGTGGCCCTGAAGGCGCTTGGACCAGGCGGTGCCTGTTACTGGACGGGGGAGAAAAGACCCGCCTTGAAAAACTCCCGATTCAGCCGGGCGATGTGGGTAATCGAAATCTCCTTGGGACACTCGGCTTCACACTCGGCTTCGTTGGTGCAGTTGCCAAAACCCAGCGCGTCCATGACCCGAACGAGTTGGGTGACCCGGCGGGCGGCTTCCGGACGGCCTTGAGGAAGTTGTGCCAGGTGAGAGATCTTGGCACCGACAAAGAGCATGGCCGATCCGTTGGGGCATGCGGCCACGCAGGCGCCGCATCCGATGCAGGCCGCGGCGTCCATGGCCGATTCGGCGGTGTCGGCGGCAATAGGAAGGGCGTTGGCATCCTGGGCGCCGCCGGTGTTCACCGAGATATAGCCGCCGGCTTGAATCAGCTTGTCAAAGGCGCTTCGATCCACGGCCAGGTCTTTGATGATCTTGAAGGCCCGGCTGCGCCAGGGTTCCACCACGATGGTGTCCCCGTCGTTGAAATGGCGCATGTGCAACTGGCACAGGGTGGTTCCCGATTCCGGTCCGTGGGCACGGCCGTTGACCATCGCCCCGCACATGCCGCAGATGCCTTCCCGGCAGTCGTGGTCAAAGGCAATGGGATCTTTTCCATCACCGGTCAACTGTTCGTTTACCACATCGATCATCTCCAGAAAAGACATATCCGTGGAAATCTGGGTGGCGTGGTAGGTTTCAAGCCTTCCCTTGACGTTTGCCCCTTTCTGACGCCAGACCTTGAGCGTGATTTGGATGGTCTTTGTCACTTGTAACTCCTTTGCGTAAGCGCAACGTTTTCAAAAACCAGTGGTTCCTTGTGCAGCACCGGTGCTTTGTCTGTGCCGGCAAATTCCCATGCAGCGACGTAGCAGAAGTTTTTGTCGTCGCGCTTGGCTTCGTTTTCTTCAGTCTGAAAAGCCTCGTTGAAATGGCCTCCGCAGGACTCGCGCCGGTGCAGGGCATCGATGACCATCAACTCGGCAAATTCCAGGAAGTCGGCCACCCGACCGGCCCGCTCTAGACTCTGGTTGAACTCCTTTCCCGATCCGGGCACATGAACGTCTTTCCAGTACTCTGCGCGAATCTGCTGGATCATGCGTTGGGCCTTTTTCAGTCCTTCATCGTTTCGGGCCATGCCGCAGTAATCCCACATGACCATACCCAGCTGGCGGTGGAATTCATCCACCGTGCGGTTTCCATTGACGGAAAGCAGCCGGCTGGTCTGGTCTGTGGCCTCCTGGACGGCTTGCTTAAACTCGGGCAGGTCGGTGGATACCTTGCCGCTGGAGGTATTGGCCAGATAGCCGCCGATGGTATAGGGGATGACAAAATAGCCGTCGGCCAGCCCCTGCATCAGCGCACTGGCCCCCAGACGGTTGGCGCCGTGATCAGAGAAATTGGCTTCACCCAGGACGAACAGTCCGGGGATGGTGCTCATCAGGTTGTAGTCCACCCACAGCCCGCCCATGGTGTAGTGAACCGCCGGGTAAATCATCATGGGGGTCTCATAGGGGTTTTCGGCGGTGATCTTTTCATACATCTGAAACAGGTTGCCGTATTTTTTGGCGATAACCTCCTTGCCGTCTCGTTTGATGGCATCGGCAAAGTCCAGATACACCGCCAGTCGGGTGTCGCCGACGCCTTTGCCATCGTCGCACTGTTCCTTGGCGTTTCGGGACGCGACATCCCGGGGAACGAGGTTTCCGAAACTGGGATATTTTCGCTCCAGGTAGTAGTCACGTTCGGATTCGGGAATTTGATTGGGCGTCCGCGTGTCTCCAGGAGTCTTGGGAACCCAGACCCGACCGTCGTTTCGAAGGCTTTCGCTCATCAGGGTCAGTTTGCTCTGGTAGGTTCCGTGCACCGGTATGCAGGTTGGATGAATCTGGGTAAAACACGGGTTGGCAAACAGTGCTCCTTTTTTATGGGCGCGGTAGGCGGCCGTGACGTTGGAGGCCATGGCATTGGTGGAGAGAAAAAACACGTTTCCGTAGCCGCCGGTGGCCAGCACCACGGCATCGGCGGCGTGGGGCTCGATGTCACCGGTGATCAGGTTGCGGACCACGATGCCCCGGGCCTTGCCGTCGATGACCACCAGATCCAGCATCTCGCGGCGGGTGAAAAGCGTTACCTTCCCGGCGGCCACTTGGCGTGACAAGGCGCTGTAGGCGCCTAGCAGCAGCTGCTGCCCGGTTTGGCCACGGGCATAAAAGGTGCGCGAGACCTGGGCGCCGCCAAAGCTGCGGTTGGCCAGAAGCCCGCCGTATTCCCGGGCAAAGGGCACGCCCTGGGCCACGCATTGGTCGATGATGTGATTGCTCACCTGCGCCAGACGGTACACATTGGCTTCCCTGGAGCGGAAATCACCACCTTTGACCGTGTCGTAAAACAGCCGCCGGATGCTGTCGCCGTCGTTTTGGTAGTTTTTTGCCGCGTTGATCCCGCCCTGGGCGGCGATGCTGTGGGCGCGGCGGGGACTGTCCTGGATGCAAAAGGTTTTTACATTGTATCCCAACTCTGCCAGAGTGGCCGTCGCGGACCCGCCGGCCAGTCCCGTGCCGACGACGATAACGGTATACTTGCGCTTGTTGGCGGGGTTGACCAGTTTAAGCTCAAAACGGTGTTTGTCCCATTTTTCGGATAGGGGTCCGCTGGGAATTTTTGCATCAAGCTGCATGCCGTTTCTCCTTATGCCATAAACGAGATATATATCGGTAAAAACCCAAAGCCGAGTCCGACCACGACGCTGAAAATAATGCTCAAGGTGCGGATCAGGGGCATGTATTTAGGATGGTTGGCCCCCAGGGTCTGAAAGGCGCTCCAGAGTCCGTGACTGACATGGACGGCGGCCACGATCATGGCGGCCACATAGAAAAGGATGTAAGCCGGATGGCTAAACGCCTGCTTGACGATGGCAAAAATGGTGGTGTGGGTCTTGTCGACGAAATGAAAGTTGAGCAGGTGGAAAATGACAAAGATCAGCAGCAGCAGCCCGGTATAAGGCATGGTCGCCGAGCCGATGCTGCGGCCGCCGGCGCTTTTTTTGACTGCATAACGCACGGGGCGGGCAGCAAGATTTTGATAAAACAAGGTCAGTCCAATGATCACATGGATGAGGCCAAAGGCCAGCAGGCCGATTTCAGCCGCCGTGACCAGCGGTCCCAGTGCGTGCAGATGCTGGGCGTAGGCATTGAATGCATCTCCGCCGGCGTAAATGGTGAGATTGCCGGCCAGATGCCCCACTAAAAATAGACAGAAGCCAAGACCCGTGATGGCCATTAAGAACTTTTTGCCAATGGAAGAGCCAAACGTTCTGCTAAACCAGTTCATCTTTTCCTCCGACATTTTGAATTGTTACGCGGCTTGGTAGGCAGAACTTCTATTTTTATGGGCTTTGTGGGGCACTGTCAATAACATTTTTTCTTCCATATCAAATCTCTTGACAGGTATCGGGTGCTTTAATAATCTATGCGGATTTAAACAAGAACTATTCTCTTAAAGGTTTTTTTAGCCGGATCTCTTGACCCGGCAGTGGAGTGTTTTATGTTCACCGAACAAATCAACTTCCTGAATATGTTCTCCGACGCCGGGCTGATGGTCAAAGTGGTTCTTTTGTTATTGCTTTTGTTTTCCGTCGCTTCCTGGGCGATCATCTTTGTCAAATATAGATATATGCGCAAGGCGTTTCACGAATCGGCGGATTTTACCGATTATTTCTGGAAAAGCCGTGATTTTTCAGATGCTTTTGTCAAGGCCAAGCAGCTTCAGGGAAGTCCCATCGCCAAAATTTTTCGGATCGGCTACACCGAACTCAAGCGGGTCAGCCGGCCCGGGGAAAATCCCGATGCCAACGGCGCGCATCGGGTTGGCCTCGACAATGTCAAACGGTCGTTGAGACGGGCTGCCGATACCGAGATTACCCGGATGACGCAGATGATTCCCTTTCTCGCCACGGCGGGAAATACGGCCCCGTTTATCGGCCTGTTTGGGACTGTGTGGGGGATCATGAGTTCATTTCACGGCATCGGGATGCGAGGTTCGGCAAGTCTTGCCGTGGTGGCCCCGGGGATTTCAGAGGCGCTGGTGGCCACGGCGGCCGGTCTTGCGGTGGCGATTCCAGCCGTCATTGCCTACAACTATTTCACGCACAAGATCAGGGTGCTGGAATCCGAGTTGCAGAGCTTTTCAGCCGACTTTCTCAACATCATCGAGCGGGACCTGATCAGCCCCCAGGGAGGCCGGCCATGATGAACGGAAACGGCAAGGACCTGATGTCCGACATCAACGTCACACCCTTTGTCGATGTCATGCTCGTGCTGTTGATCATTTTCATGGTCACAGCCCCCATGATGGTGCAAGGTGTCAATGTGTCCCTGCCCCAAGCCAGTTCGGCTCCCCTGACCTCGGAAAAGCAAGACTTGGTTATTTCCATCAACAAGAAAAACCAGGTGTTTATCAACGATTTCCAGGTGAGTGTGCAAGATTTGAAAGCAAAATTGCTCAAAATTCTCGACGGGCACCTGCAGCGGGTCATCTACTTGAGAGCCGATCAGGATGTTTCCTATGGGGTGGTGGTGCGGGTCATGTCCGAGATCAAGGCAGCCGGCATCGAAAAGCTCGGCATGGTGACGTTGCCGCCGTCGGAACCCGCTAAGAATGGGAAGCGGAAAGCCGGATCCTGATGGCAAAACGTCTTTCAAAAGCCGATTCGGACAGGAGACTGCCCCTTTCCGAATCCGCGCTTTTGGCATGGGTGATGGCCGGTTCGCTGCTGTGCCATATCGCCGTGCTGGCGCTGCTGATCTGGGTGGCTGTGCCGCGCATGCAGCGGCTCATCCTGCCCGGGGCCATAAACGTGAACCTGGTGTCGCTATCTCCCCCGGCTCCGGCGCGTGGCGCCAAGAAAGAGCATCGGAAACCGGTGGAAAGGAAAAGAGCCGAAAAACGCGCGGTGAAGGTGTCCTCTGAGAAACCGGTGGAAGAAACCCATCGGGAGCGGAAAGAAGCCATCAAAAAGGTGGTGAAAAGAATTAAAGAAAAGCCGATGCCTAAAAAGCCGGCTCCTGTCGAGAAAAAAATAGCGGTAGCCCCCAAACTAAAAGAACTCAAGCCGCTTCCCAAAAAGCACACCTTGCCGCCACCGGATACCGTGAAACGGGCCATTGAGCGGATTGAAAAAAACGTGGAGCGTTCCAGGCCACGATCCAATTCGCTCCAGGAAGCGCTGACCAAATTGAAACAAGAGGTCGCGAAAGCCCCCGATGAAAACCGGGTGCGAAACCGCTCCCCCAATGTGCACGATGAGACCGGCAGCGGGGGAGGCGGCGGTGCGGCCGGGAGTGTGGAGCTTATCAACATCTACCGGGTGGAAATCGCCCATCAGGTGGAAAGCAACTGGGCATATGCCTCTCAGTTGGGTGACGGCGGGTCAGCTCAGCAGGTCAGCATCGTGTTCAAGGTCAATCCCAATGGAGAAATCTACGATATCTTTTTTACCCAGCGATCCGCCAACCATTACCTGGATGACTCGGCGCTGATAGCCATAGAAAAATCCAACCCCTTGCCGCCTTTTCCCGCTGGGTTGGTTCGTCCTTATGTGGAGGTGGGCTTGCGTTTTTCGCCCCAGGGCGTACAATAAGCCACTCTAAAGATGTAAACCGGTTCAACGCGTGGATTTTTCTGTAGCCTCGATATATTTTAAGGAGAGCGGTTTTGCTGAAATCTTTGATGCGATGGATCTGGCTGCCGGTTGTCACAGCTGTGCTTTGTGTGCCAACACCCTCTCTGGCGGCGTATAATTATATAGACATCACCAATCCCGCTTTACGCAAGGTGCCCCTGGCCGTTCCCTATTTCAAGGCCATGACCCCCGGCGATGCCGAGCAAATTTCCCGGGAGGCAGCCGATTATCTGGCCTCCTGTCTCAATTTCACCGATTATTTTAAAATCATTGATCGGGGCGCCTATCTTGTGGCTCCGGACAAGATCGGGATCGTGGGTCCGGAGATCAACTTTAGGGACTGGACGGCCATCGGTGCAGAGCTGCTGATCACCGGCGGGGTCAAGGTGGAGCAAAACCAGCTCGAGATGCAGCTTCGCCTTTTTGACACATTCAAGCAGAAATTGCTGGTGGGCAGACTCTACAAAGGCATTCTTGGTGACGAGCATCGTATCATTCGGCGCTTTTGCGACGAGGTGATTTACAAGCTCACCGGGAAATGGGGAATATTTGAATCCAGGATCGCCTTTTTATCTACGGGCACCGGTCATAAGGAAATCTATATATGTGACTTTGATGGCAGCAATCCCGTGCAGTGGACCCATTACCACAGCATCACCTTATCTCCGGCGTGGTCTTCGGATGGAAAATTTCTGGCCTTTACCTCCTATTATCGCGGCAACCCCGATTTGTACATCAGGCCCCTTGGCCAGGGCCAGGGAGCTGTGGTGGCCAAAAAAGGCGTCAATATTTCTCCGGCTTGGGTTCCGGGGCAATTTGCCCTGGCTGCGACGCTGTCTTTTTCCGGGAACTCTGAAATTTATCTATTGACCGGCTACGGAAAAGTGGTAAAGAAGTTAGTATCGAGTTGGGGAATCAATGTGTCTCCTGCATGGTCCCCTGACGGGAAAAAGTTGGCTTTCGTCTCGAACCGGGACGGAAGCCCGCAGATCTATATCAAGGACATGGCGTCGGGCACAGTAACCCGGCTGACGTTTCAGGGAGATTACAACACCACACCTTCATGGTCGCCGAATGGTGACAGAATCGCCTATACCGCATCCGAAGATGGTCACTTCGAGATCATGACCATTGGCATAGATGGATCCAATCTACAGCAATTGACGAAAGACTCCGGAGACAACGAAAGTCCTTCCTGGTCGCCCGATGGAAGCTTGATCGTATTTAGTTCCACCCGGGAAGGCGTCTCGAGACTATATGTGATGACCGCCCTTGGTGCTGATCAGCGAAGACTGCTGAAACTGCCAGGGGCTCAATCGATGCCCAGATGGTCACCGCGTGTCATCGATAACTGAATAAACACATTATTTGGAGGAGAAAAAAAGATGAACAGGAGAATGTGGATTAGTTTGGCCTTGCTTCTGGTGGTCCCGGGACTGCTCACGACAGTTTCTTGTGCCAAAAAGATGGTAAAGACGACCCCGGTGGTCTCTCAAAACAACGAAGCGGCTCAGGCTGCTCAACGTGCTCGTGAGGCGGAGTTGGCTCGTCAGAAGGAACTGGCTCGCCAGAAAGCCCTGCAGGAAGAGCGCCTGAAACAGGAAGCCGCCCAGAAGGAACTCGCTGCCCGGGAGCAGTTCGTCAACCAAGATGTGCATTTCGACTTTGACAAGTCCAACATCAGGCCTCAAGACGCCGAAATCCTCAAGAGCAAGGCTCAGTATCTTAGCAAACACCCCGATCTTAAGGTGCAGCTCCAGGGAAATTGCGACGAACGCGGCACGGTCGAATATAACCTCGCGCTGGGTCAGCGCCGGGCCGATTCTGTCAAGGCGTTTTTGGTCAATCTCGGGATTCCCGCTTCACAGCTGTCAACCATCAGCTTTGGCAAGGAGCGTCCCCTGGATCCCGCGCACAACGAGGCGGCCTGGGCCAAGAACCGTCGGGTGCATTGCG
>JBJKSK010000556.1:0-9239 GCA_046704125.1 Desulfobacterales bacterium
TCGTCTGATGACAACCACAAGCGCCGATACCCCCCTTAAAGGTCTGAGGCACTTGCTGAGGGCCATGGCGATGCTCAAAGCCGCCTATCCCCGGCTTCATCTCGTTGTAGTGGGCCAACCCGGGAAAAATAGCACTCTCCCGGCCTTAATTCGCGAATTGGGACTTTGCCGAAGCGTCCGCTTTACCGGACGCATCAGCGATGAGGAATTGGTCAACCACTATGCCAACGCGTGGGCGGCGGTGATCCCTTCACTCTATGAAGGTTTCGGTCTGCCGGCCGGCGAAGCCATGGCCTGCGGGGTGCCGGTGATCAGCACCACCGGAGGCGCCCTTCCCGAGGTGGTCGGCGACTCGGGGCTTCTCGTGGCGCCGGAATCTTCCGAGACCCTTTCACGGGCCATCGCCGACTTGCTCGATCATCCCCAGCAGGCCGCACAACTCGGAACCGCCGGCTATCACAGCGTCCCCGGCGATTTCACCTGGCGGCGGGCCGCGGAAAAGACCGTGGCGGTCTATCGGGAAGCCATCGATGATCACCGTTGATTTCCGTCTGCTGAAGCTGCGCCCCGGGCACCGCGTGCTGGACATCGGTTGCGGCACGGGACGCCACACCGCGGCGTTGGCCAAGCGACCCGGGGTTTGCGCCATCGGCGCAGACGTCGGCTTTCCGGATCTGAAACAGGCCAGGCAACGACTGGATTTTCAGGATCTCGTCGGCCAAACCCGGGGCCGATGGCATCTTTGCGCCGCCAGTATCATGACGTTGCCCTTTTCCGATAACCACTTCGACGTCGTGATCTGCGCCGAAGTGTTGGAACACCTGCCCGAGGCCCAAAAGGCCATGGACGAGTTGCTTCGGGTGCTCAAGCCCGGCGGCCCCCTGGTGATCAGCGTACCGAGGCGCTTTCCGGAACGCATCTGCTGGAGCCTTTCGGCGGCTTACCGCAACAGCCCGGGCGGTCACATTCGCATTTTCCGCAAACCCGATTTGCTCCGCCAACTGGAAAGCAAAGGAGCCCGGTCCCAGGCCTGCCGATATGCCCACAGCCTCCACACCCCCTACTGGTGGCTCAAGTGCCTGCTTGGCCTGTCCAATGAAAAGATTTTAGCCGTGCGCTTATATCACCGGTTTCTGATTTGGGACATGATGCAGCAGCCGCGCTTCACCCGGGTGCTGGAACAGATGCTAAACCCGGTGCTCGGGAAAAGTCTGGTGCTCTATCTGCACAAGGTCCCCAGTGCGTCATCCTCCGGGCCGACGGGTTGACAGGACAACCGCTTTTTCATATGATAGCCTGAAAATTCAAACCCTTTGCTTGCTTGACGGAAAACATGGCGGGAAAACTTCACATCCCCAAAAAGATAACGGCCCTGCTCGTCTACGGACGCCCTCCCCTGGTATTTGGCGGCATGATCTGTGCCATCGCCGTGATGTGGACCCGAAACCCCCTTTTTTACACCCTGGGCGTGACGCTGCTTTTTGTGTCCATGACCTTTGATCTGATCGACGGCTGGTTCGCCGCCCGGTTTAGCCCCCACGAGGCCTTGGCCCAACTGGCCGAACGCATTATGGACAAGGTGGTCTATTCCATCATCTTTCCCCTGGTGGCCGTGGGCATCATGTGGCGTCTGATCTTTGTCACCCCGTCGCACTCCAAGGCCGAGATGCTGCATGCCATTTTCGTCCTGCTGCTGTGTGTCACGGTTTTAATCCGGGACAGTTTCGCCCACTTCATGCGCAGCTTTGCCACCAAGGGCGGCCAGGAACCGGAACTGAGCGAATTGACGCGGCTGCGGACCATGGTGGCCGCTCCCGTCGGCGCCCTGCTTTATGCCCATGCGTTTTACATCCCCGAAGGCCCGCCGTCTGCCATCTATTTCTGGATTTCATGGTTGGGAAACCTGCCCGTACAGGGGCTGATGGTCATTGAAATCGTCTTTCTGATCATCAATTTCGGTTCCATTGCCGGATTTTGCCGCAAATATGGCTCCCTTTGCCTCGATGAGCTCTGCTTGGGCGACGATCGGCTCCGCAGGCGCATCCTGGCGTTTTTCCCCAACGCCCTGACCGTGATGAACGCCATGATGGGGCTTTTGGCTGTCTTTTTCGCCTATCAGGACCGGATCCGGGAGGCCTACCTGCTGCTGATCGGAGCCGCACTCTTCGACAAGCTCGATGGGGCCGTGGCCCGGCGCCTGGGGCTGACCGAACCGCTGCCGGGAGACGCGCAACCCTCGGGAATCAACCTGGGCAGTATCTTAGACGACATCGCCGATGCCATCAGCTTTTGTATCGTGCCGGCCTGGATTTTTTACATCTGCATGAATGCCGGAACGGATCCGCTCCTCCACCGGCTTCCCATAGGGCTGGCGGCCTTTTTTTATGCCGCCATGGGCATCCTTCGATTGATCTACTTCACGCTGGACAAACACCCGATTCCCGGTTTTTTTAAAGGGCTGCCATCCCCTGCGGCCGCCATGCTGGTGGTGGCTCCCCTGATTCTTTTTTCCCAGGCCGTCCAGGTGTCGGTGCATGTACGCAGCTGGGGATTTTTTTGTTTTGTGCTGATAGTGTTGACCGGGATTCTGATGAACGTCTATCCGCTGCGCTATCTTCACCTGGGCCGCTTCATGAGCCGAAAACCCTGGTTTGCCCGCATCAGCGCGCTGCTTCTGGTTTTTGCCCTGACACCTTACACGGGATACGTCGCCTTGGGCTATATGATTCTTTATGCACTGTCGCCCTTGATTACCGGAGGCATCGATCCCCGGGAGGCGGCCAGGGAAAACCGGGATGCTCCAGACAGATAGGAAAAGGAGGCCTGCCGGCTCAAAACAACTGAAGCCGCTCCCGGTAGGCGCGCACCACCTCCACAGGATCATTGGTGACCACCAGAGTATCCTGAATCCAGGCCGGGGCCCTTTGCTGGGCGACCATTTCCTTGATCTGCCGGATCAAGGGGCTCCAGAATGCCCCGTCGCCTTCGGTGTCAAACAAGATAACCGGAACCGGTTCGAGAATCGACAGTTTCATGTTGCACAAGGTGATGCCCAGTTCTTCCAGCGAACCGAGGCCCCCGACATTAAAGATGGGAAACGAGGCCACTTCGAACCATTTCTGACGGCTGTGCCGGCACTTGGATTGAAACACCTGGCAAAAATCGACTTCAGTCGTCAGGCTCTGGTCGGTAATATCGAGGAAATTGGCTCCCGAAAGAATGCCGCGCTGCCGGGCCAGGGTGTTGGCCACTTCCATCACCCCGCTGCCGCCGCCGGTGACGATGCCGATGTTTTTCCCCCAGAAGCCGATCAGTGCGTCCAGCAAACTCCCCAAACGCTTTGTTGCCCGGTCAGACAGGGCCCGATTCGAACCGTAAAAGGCAAAAAGCATCGATTTGTGGAAATCCGGGTAGCGCTCGGGAGTCACAAAATAGCCCTTGCCGTCTCTCATGGTGTGGACCATGAGCCGATCGACAAGATGCGACAGCCAGTGGACGTCAATACCAAATGCATGGTATTCCTGCAGGCGTCCATGGTCGTTTTGGGAAAGAAAGGGCCCATGCTCGCAGGACGGCTCGAAAAAATAAAGTGTTTCCACCAGCCCATCGAAGGCCAGGTTGACGATGTCACGATGTTCGACGAGATTGGGGAAATATTTCAAGACGACGGCCCCGGGTTGCCCCGCCAGCAGATCGCGGATTCTGGAAGTGGCGTATCGATGCGGGCAGCGGCTGTTCGGGGAAAAATCCCGACGGGCCACGGCGCACTCGGCATGAGTGGCCAAACAAGGTGTTTCCGGGCCGCTGGCAATCAATTGCGCCTCGGCCACACGGTTTTGCCGGATGACGGCAGCGGGTTTGTCGAGATAGTGACACGTTGATTTGCCCATGGCCACAAACCGCGTCTCCAGCTCTTTTAGGTGTTTGGTGGCCAGCCGGTGTTTGGCCGGCCGATACATGAGGTAGCTCCCCTTGGGCTTGGCGCTTCGGTAGATCTTTGCTGATACCAGCGGGTTGACGATGGGCTGGTGGCTGCGGTTGACGATTTCCAGGTAGATCCGGATTCCCCGCGTCTTGATGGGGTCCAGGATCGTGGCCGACAGATGGCGTCCCAGCTCGAATCCGCTCTGGAGCACGACGTAATGATCGTTGAGATACATCGAACAGGTGGTCACCACGCCGGCTCCCGGGGCGATGATCAGCGCCGAAACGGGCTTTCTGATCTGGTAGCGGTTTAGCAGCTCGCGGCCCTCCTCCCAAAGCAGAATCCGGTCCAGGGTTTCCCGGTCCAGGGCCTGGCTGAGTACATAGACCACCCGAAGCGGCGCGATGACGATGCGCCCGTCGCTGGAAATCGAGGTGGAGGCCGGCAATTTGAGTTCCGAGCTTTCGATGGCCTCCAGGACCTGCCCGGCACTCAAAAGGGCCTCCGGATCGCAAAAGGCCAGACGGCCAACGGGAAACCCCGCGGTAAACAGGTTCGACAGGTGGCTCAAAGACGGGTAACCGGAAATGACGGAGGCGGCCGTCAGGGTCAGGGTCACCGCCCCGGCCTCGAGGGTGTCGGCACTGGGTGGCTCGCATTTGATCTGCACCCCCAGCCGGGCAATTCGAGAACGTTCGCTGAAAACGAGATGTTCAGGCTGGTGTTTGAGCCGCTCCACCAAGGGGTCCGACAGCGCAAAGGAAGCCTGAAACCGGATGACATCGGTTTGGGCGGCAAGCACCTGAGTGATCAACCCGTCTTTGGATTGCAGCAGCCCGCGAAATAGCTGGTTATTTTCTGGCATAGGCATTTTATAAGCTCTTTGTTTATGAACCGACGACTCAAAGTCAACCATTTACCCCAGCAAACGAGGCAACAGATGATTCGCATCAACGAAAATTTCCTGAAACTCAAGACTTCCTATCTTTTTTCGGACATCGCCAAGCGGGTGACCGCCCACCAGGCCCAACACCCCGAGAAAAAAATCATCCGGCTGGGCATCGGGGACGTGACCCATGCGCTTGCGCCCGCCTGCATTTCGGCGTTTCACGCCGCCGTCGACGAAATGGCCGCCGACGCCACCTTCCGGGGCTACGGCCCCGAGCAGGGATATGGTTTTCTGAGAGAAAAAATCGCCCGGGAAGACTTTCAGGCCCGGGGAGCCGAAATTGGTCCCGACGAAATATTTATCAGCGATGGAGCCAAATGCGACACGGGAAACATCCAGGAGCTGTTTGCCACCGACATCCGGGTGGCCATCCCCGATCCGGTCTATCCGGTGTATCTGGATACCAATGTCATGGCCGGGCGCTCCGGTACAGCGGTCAACGGCCGCTATCAGAACCTGTGCTATCTGGACAGCACACCGGAAAACCACTTCGTCCCCGAGCTTCCCACCCAGGAGGTGGACCTGATTTACCTGTGTTTTCCCAACAATCCCACCGGAGTCACCATCGGATGGGAAGCGCTGAAACAATGGGTGGATTTCGCCAGGGAGAACCAGGCTCTGATCCTGTTTGACGCGGCCTACGAGGCCTTTATCCGCGACGATACCTTGCCACACTCCATTTTCGAGATTCCAGGGGCCCGGGAGGTAGCCATCGAATTCCGCAGTTTTTCCAAAACCGCGGGTTTTACCGGCACCCGGTGCGCTTTTACCGTGGTGCCCAAAGACTGCAGGGCCTTCGACCAGCTGGGGCACCGACACGAACTGCATTCGCTGTGGAACCGGCGCCACAGCACCAAGTTCAACGGGGTTTCCTACCCGGTTCAGCGTGCCGCCGAGGCCGTTTACAGCCCCCAAGGCAAAGCTGAGACCCGGGCCCTTGTCGACGGCTACCTGAAAAACGCCGCCATGATCCGCCGCCAATGGACCGCCCTGGGATATGAATGCGTGGGCGGAGATCACAGCCCCTATGTCTGGGTAAATGCCCGAATGGATTCCTGGGCATTTTTCGACCTGCTGCTGGATAAAACCGGCGTGGTGTGCACGCCGGGAGCCGGTTTTGGCCGTTGCGGAAACGGCTTTATCCGAGTCAGCGCCTTTAACAGCTGGGAAAACGACTCCGAGGCCATGGCCCGGATCCGCGGCGCCCTTTAAAAACACTTCTTTATTTCAAACCGGTTGATTCTTGACAAGCGATAATTGGCATTCAAGATGCTTTCAGGGCATCGTTTCATACCTGTAAAACCACAATTAATGCGTATATTGTTCTTGACATTATATGTTTTATGAAATATTTTTCTTTAAAATATATTATTTTGTGAATAATGGACGAAATCGATCTTCACATATTGACGATCCTCCAGGAAAAAGCCCGGATACCCAACGTCGAAGTGGCGAGAGAGGTGGGCATGGCCCCGTCGGCGGTTCTGGAACGTATCCGGAAGCTGGAGAAGCAAGAAATCATCGACGGCTACGAGGTCCGGTTAAACCCCAAGCGTTTTCGGCGAAGCCTGGTGGCCTTTATCAGCGTCACACCGGCCACAGACGCCGACGACAGCGCCCTGGGACGTCAACTGGCCCAGTTGACAGAGGTCCAGGAGGTCCACCAGGTTTCCGGAGAGGACGGGTTTCTCGTCAAGGTGCGCACCGCCGATACCCAAGACCTGGGTAAATTGCTTAGCCACCGGATCCGCACCATACCCGGGGTCGAAAGCACCAAAACCGTTATCGCGCTATCCACCATCAAGGAAACTGCCCGGATTCCCATTGACATCGTGGACTAAAGGAGAAGCCCATGCCCATGTCCCCCCAATTTTCAGGCCGGCTCACCCCCCGGCTCAAGGCCATCGCGGAACATTTCGACACCCCGTTTCACCTGTATGATGAAACCGGCATCCGGGAAACGGCCAAGAGGCTAAACGCCGCCTTTTCCCAGGTGGAGGGTTTCCGGGAATATTTTGCCGTCAAGGCCTTGCCAAACCCGGCTATTCTCGGCATTATGAACGCATTGGGATTTGGCTTTGATTGCAGTTCCATTCCCGAGTTGATCCTTTCCCGGCAGGCCGGCGGCTCCGGACAGGACCTGATGTTTACCTCCAACAACACCAGTGCCGAGGAATTCCGGGTGGCGGCGCTCGACGGGGGATGCATACTCAACTTGGATGACGTAACGTTCATCGACAAGCTCCCCAGGATGCCGGAGCTGATCTGTTTTCGCTACAACCCCGGCCCTCGACGTACCGGTAATGCCATCATCGGCAACCCCATAGAGTCCAAGTACGGGTTAAGCCACGACCAGATCACCGGTGCCTTTGGCAAAGCCCGGGAAATGGGCGCGCGGCGATTCGGGCTGCACACCATGCTGGCCTCCAACGAGCTGAACAAAGACTACATGATCCAGACCGTGGAGATGCTTTTGGAGCTGGTGGCGCATATCGGCCAGACGCTTGGCATCCGCTTTGAGTTTATCAACATGGGAGGCGGATTGGGCATCCCCTACCGGCCGGATCAAACGCCGCTGGACATTGAGGCCATGGCCCAGGCCATCACGGCTCACCTCAACGCATTTGGCCAGCGTCATGGGTATAGGCCGCGGCTGTACCTGGAAAGCGGCCGATACATGACCGGCCCCCACGGGGTTCTGGTAACCCGGGCCATCAACCGCAAAGACATCTACCGCACCTACATCGGCGTGGATGCCTGCATGTCGGCCTTGATGCGCCCGGGTATGTACGGCGCCTACCATCACATCACGGTGGCCGGAAAGGCCTCAGACGCCCCGTGCTTTCCGGTGGACGTGGTCGGATCGCTTTGCGAAAACAACGACAAGTTTGCCATACAGCGGCTGCTGCCCGCTATTGCTGACAACGATCTGCTGGTGATCCACGATACCGGCGCCCATGGGCATTCCATGGGTTTTAACTACAATGGCCGATTGCGGCCCAAGGAGCTGCTGCTGCGCAGCGACGGCTCGGTGGAGCTGATTCGCCGGCAAGAGACCCTTTCCGATCATCTGGCCACGCTTCATTTCATCCCCGATCACTTGAACTTTGCCTATTAGACGCCGGCCTCAAGGCAACACGGATGCCGCAGCACGGCTCACCGGAGACCTGGAATCTGGAAATGCGATGATAGTTTCCAACCGTAAACGATCCATGGCGTTCTTGATTTTTCCGGTTTTTTTCCTTTTTTTGCTTTCGGGTCCAAAGACCGGATTTGGCGAGCAAAAAACGCCGGCAGTGCTCCCCCCGCCTTCAACCGTCAAAAGCCTGGCAGACACGATGGAAAAATCCAGGCAGGCGGAAACCGCCCAGGTCCAAGTCCTGTCCCGGGAGCTGGAAAAGGCCCGGGCCCTGGAAAAAAGTCTGACCCCGGAAATCGATTCCCTGAGAATCCAGACGACCACACTGAACAACCTCTTGCTGCTTCCCGAGACCAGCGAGCGGGATCTCCACCGGATTCGCACGGCCATCCTGGCGGCGCTAAACACCCTGGCGGAACGTCGCAAGGATCTGGCGCAAAAACGCGAGGTCGACGCACAGATCCAAAGGCAGACCGAGCAGCAGATCGCCCTCAACGACACCCAGCTCAGCCAGCTGCAAGCGCAGCCATCCAAGGACGCCGACACAAAACGGCTAAAAGAACAGCTGGAGCAGATTTCAGCGCTTTTTGTCCAAAAACGAAGCCTCCTCGAAAAATCCGAGGCCATTTACACCCGCTTGATTCAGGATACCGACGGTCTCCAGCAGGCCTACAGGCAATTGTTTACCCGAGCCGATCAGCTGGCCGCGGCCAAAAAAAAACAGGCGCTGTTCGAACGCCAATCGGGATTTTCTTTTCTTTTCGGTTGGCTGCAAATCCAAAAAGAGACCGCTGTGCTGGCCCGGCATGCCGTTCGTTTGTTTTCCCCGACATTTTGGGTCAAACAGTTTAACCGGCTTTGGCAAAACAGCGGGGTGATGTTCTTCGCCTTTTTGGTACTGCTTTGTCTGGTGCAGATTCTGGTGCGGCGGTTTCGCCGAGTATGTCATCATCTGTTGAAAACAGAGCTTTTCCGAAGTTTTCCCTGGCGGGGCATCGCCCTGCGACTGCTGGAAAGATCCTTACCCCTTCTGGCATCGGTGATCTTTGTTCTGGCCTATGCCCAGGCCCGGCAGCTATATGACGTTATCCCCCTGGTGCGCCCGGTGGTCCACATTCTGTTCATCGGCCTGTTTAGCCGGTGGGTGCTTGATTTTTTAAGGTTCATCCACACTGAAAACACCTCGGACGCCACTCACCAGCTGTTGACCCTTCTAGCTCGGGGGG
>JBJKSK010000557.1:0-3700 GCA_046704125.1 Desulfobacterales bacterium
CATCCGGGTTCGGCGAAATCGGTCAGGAAGGCAAAGACCTGGAGCATCGCCTGGTAGCCGAAGCCCGCCGCGCGGGCATTTTCATCGTGGGGCCTAATACCATGGGCATTTGCAATCCCCACATCGGGCTCTACTGCACCGGAAGCCATGTTCGACCGCAGCCAGGCAGCACCGCCGTGGTGGCCCAGTCCGGAAACATGGGCACCCAGCTGCTGGCCTTCGCCGAAAAACAGGGCATCGGGATCCGGGCCTTTGCCGGATCGGGCAATGAGGCCATGATCACTATCGAAGATTACATGGAAGGCTTCGAGACAGATGACAAGACCCAGACGGTGATGCTTTACGTGGAGAGCGTAAAAAACGGGAGGCGATTTTTTGAAAGCGCCCGGCGAGTCGGCCGAAAAAAACCGATCGTGCTCCTCAAAGGAGGCCAGAGCCAGGCCGGAAACCGGGCCGCGGCCAGCCATACCGGCGCCATGAGCTCCGATGCCAGGGTCTTTGACGCCATGTGCCGCCAGGCCGGCATCGTCAAGGTGCCACAGCCCATGGACCTGCTGGATCTTTCGGCCGCTTTTTCATCGGTTCCCCTGCCCAAGGGAAACCGGGCGGCCATCATGACGCTGGGAGGCGGCTGGGGGGTGGTCACCGCCGACCTGTGCGCCCGCTACGGGCTTGAGATCCCCGCACTGGCCCAGTCCATCATCGAGCGAATCGACGCCATCCTTCCCCCCTACTGGAGCCGGGCCAATCCCGTGGATATCGTGGGAGAAAACGACCCCTCGATTCCCTTGACCGTTATCGAGGAATTGCTGGCCTGGGACGGCTGTGACGCGGTGATCAACCTAGGCATTCTGGGTCGCCGGATCCTGCTGTCCCGGTTAGCCGAGTCGGTGCAAAAAGCGGATCCCTCCTATTCGCAGGAGACCCTCGATGCGGTCAAAAAGGCCATCCTGGATTTTGAAGCAACCTATATCGAAACCATCGTCGCGCTGATGGGAAAATACGGCAAACCGGTCTTGGGCGTCAGCCTGCTGACCGACGAGAAGGATTTGACCGTCTATCCGGTGGCCGGAAGCCAGTACAAGGGGCTGTTTTACGAAACGCCGGAGCGGGCCGTGAAAGCCTTTGCCAAGATGGTGGAATACCACCGGTTTCTGACTCAAAGCGAAACATAGAAGGGCTTTTCGCAAAAAGGATTGTGGCCGGCAAAACCAAAAGCGTGCAAAGATTCTTTCTTAATCCTGTCTTTGCACGCTTTGCCTTCTTTGCGCCCTGGCGGGAAACGCTCTTTATTTTAAAACGATGCCGGACGGCAGCGATTCCCCAAACTGGCGGCTTTCCTCCTGGTCTGCCACGGCCACCACTTCGGTCAGATAGCGTCGATAAACGGCAAACGATTCGGGATTCATCCAGTCTAGAATCCGCCGGATCAGTACCCCGTCCAGGTCCTGAACCCGATCTCCGGTAAGCCTGGCCATCTGGGTCACAGAGGCCGCCACCGGTGCCATATCCGGCCACGATTGGCTCATCAGCACTTCGATCCAGACGGCCACCGCCTCCGGGGGCACCACGCGATCCGTCGGACCGTAGAGCAGTTGCCGGGCGCCCAGGCGGGATAAGGCCCAGAACAGCTGGGGCCGGCACCATTTGGGGCCGATTTGACCCATCAGTTGATCACCCAGCCGGATCTTGTCCTTGACCGCCAGCAGTTCCAGGTTGGCCAGCGCCATCCAGAGTTCCGCATGCTCCTGGACGGGCAGCCGGGATTTGACGCCCTTTTTGGGGGCCACGGCCGGAAGCCAATCCTGAAAGATCTGCCGCTGCTGGCCCGCTTTGAGCCCGGCGGCAACTCGCCGCCAAAAAATCAACCACTCGCTTCGCACCTGGGGTGCCTTTGCAAACACGGGACCGGGTTTGTAGAGTTTCCACAGGCGCTGGAGCCGGTGGGCATCGAATCCATCCCCGATTCCTGGCCGCAGGCAAAACCCGGTGAGATTCAACCAGCGGGCCTCATGTTCGGCAGACCGCTGACGGACGTTTGCCGCATCGATCAGGTCGTCGACCAGTGCCCGGATAAACCCCAACGGCCAGCGCTCCTTGGACCGATCTACCATTTCGGCCACCGTTTTGATCACCCCGGCAAGCGGTGACTTGGCTTGCGACTGGAACATATCCATCACCGCAGCCCGCACCCGGGTCACGATACGTTCCTCGAAGACCTCGATATCGCCCACGGCCGGGGCTGTGGTATCGCGCAGTTGAAACTGCAGCTGCCAGCGATGGGGGCTTGTCTGAGACCGGCACCACAGCGCCAGGGTCCCCATTTCCGTGTATCGGCCTTCCACAAGCACCGGGAGTTGCGTCTTCTGGCCTTTTTTCCCGTACTGGATCACGGTCTGGATCGGCGGCAGGGCCGTTACTGAATCGTCCACCGGGATCACGTCCGCGCATCGATCCCCGGAACGAAAACTCGATGAAAAGAGGTCAAAGGTCACCGGCTGATTGGTCAGCACTTCAAACGATTTGCCGGAAAGCACAATGTCGCTGCCTTCCTCCAGTCCACGTTCCACCAGGCAGATGGCCTCTCGGGACAGTGGGGCCTCGCGGTCTCGGGCAATGCCCAGATAGTAGGCTCTGGGGCTGCCGCTGCCCACTCGCACGCCGCGGCCTGTTTTGACCAGGGCATAGTAGGCGGCTCCCAGGGCCACGGCCAGATCCGGATCGGGATTGTCCAGGACCCTGGGCAGATCCGTGTCTTCGATGGAAAACCAGGACCGGATCGATTCCCGGATCCGGTCCTGAATCAAACGAGGTTTCAGCGATCCGCCGTTGAACAGAATCCAGTCCGGGGCATGGCTTTGGCGTTGCATCAGCTGCTGCACCTCGGCGCGATGCCGGTCCAAAAACCAGCCGAGATGTTGCGTGATGGCCGGTTCCGATTCGTAGGGCAATCCAAATTCGGTGATTCCCTGGCGCTGCTGAGCCCGCCGGATCGTCTGTGCATCCAGAATGGGGAAAAACCCGTCGAGCACGATGCGCTGCACGTCGGCACGTTTGAGATCCGCCGACAGGGTGCCGGCGATCAGGGCGCGGCCCTCACCCATGAGGGTGATCTTCCGCGACTCCACCCGTCCGTCCAGAATTTCTTCCTTGGCCTGTCGGCACTGATGGCACAGCGCCTTAAAACGGTCCACAGACATGGATTGCCCGCTTTTGCCCCGACCGGTTTCGATGCTTCTGGCCAGGGCCAGGTCCATGTTATCGCCGCCTAGGATCAGATGGTCGCCCACGGCAATGCGTTCGAATCGGGGACTGCCCTGCACGTCACGCAGCGTGATCAGGGTAAAGTCAGTGGTGCCGCCGCCCACGTCGCAGACCAGGATCAGTTCGCCGGGCCGGACAGCCTCCGCCCACCGGTCCTCGTAACGATTGAGCCAGCTGTAGAATGCGGCCAGTGGCTCCTCAAGAAGCGTCACGTCCTTGAAACCGGCCATGGCGGCCGCTTCCACCGTCAGATCCCGGGCCACCTCGTCAAACGACGCCGGCACGGTGATGACCACGACCTGGTTTTCCAGATAGCTTTCCGAATCGTCGCCCCGGGTGCTGTTCCAGGATTTTCGAAGGTGGGCCAGATACGAGGCCGTGGCTTGCACCGGAGAAATCTTGGCCACCTCCTCGGGAGCACCCCAGGGCAAAATTT
>JBJKSK010000558.1:0-8536 GCA_046704125.1 Desulfobacterales bacterium
GCCTGGAAATCGCAGTCGAAGGATTCGGTCAACCCGACATTTCCCCGGGTGAGCAGTCCGAGGCCTTTGGCCAGGCGCGAGGCCCCTGTCTCCAAGAGTCTGGCTTCGGCGGACCCGTAGGTGGCGCCCATGGTGCGCATGTCCGTACCACTGGGCAAGGTGCCGTAGAGCACCGGCAGTCCGGGCCGGATCATTTGACAAAGGGTCAGGCCGGCGAGTACTTCGCTGTGATTGATCACCAGGGTGCCGGCCACCGTGCAGGGGCTGCTGCTGCCCATGGCCGGGGCCGGAGAAAGGCTGATCGGGATGCCGTTTTCGGCCATGGCCAAAAGCAGGTCCCCCTGTTCGCCGCCCAGTTCCAACGGCGAGATGGTGTTGACCGTGCTCTGACCATAGGCCTGGCCGTGGTGGCAGGCGTCGCCAAGTGTCTCTCGGGTGATGCCAAAGGCCATACAGAGCAGTTCCAGATCGGTTTCCTGCAGCAAAATGTAGGGTTTTTCCGTGTAACGGATCTGAGCGGCCATCATGAAGGAAAATACGCGATCGGCGGGCAGATCCGATGGTGTGACCAGATTTCCCATCATCTGGATGGCGGGAAGCTGCTGGCCAAGCTTTAAAAAAGAGATGAAGTCTTCGGCCGTGGCCGGGCGGCGGCAGCCCTCCGGGGTCATGACAAAGGCCGCGCTTCGCCCCAGCCCCAGGATGCTTTCCTGCAAAGTGAAGGTCACGCTGTGCTTGGGGTTTCGGGCATGAAGCACAAACTGCTGGGGCACCGAGGCCAGGGCGGTTTCCACCTGTTTCGGGGTAAAACACACCCGTCGGCCAACGATTTTCAGGCCCCGGGTCTTGCACAGGGCCAGCAGTCTGGGCGAGTTCACGGACAAACCGACGCGCTCCAGCAATTGAAGGCTGGCGGTGTGGATGCG
The DNA here is from genome assembly GCA_046704125.1 of Desulfobacterales bacterium. Lineage (GTDB taxonomy): Bacteria > Desulfobacterota > Desulfobacteria > Desulfobacterales > JBJKSK01 > JBJKSK01. The sequence goes on from JBJKSK010000558.1 coordinate 927, forward strand.
CTCCAGGCGCGGTTCGTCAAACTGGCCGGCCGACTTGTCCGGGAAGGGGGCCGGGGCCGGATCCTCAGTGCTAAATGTCATGGGCTCCTCAATTTGTGATGGCTGACCGTGGTGACCCAGCTTGGATGGTTCGCAACGCCTTTAGGATAGGTCACGAGCAATGTCAAGAGAAACCAATGATTTCAACACAGACCAGAAACCAAGAAAGGCACGGTGCCCGCTTCAGATGTTGACCTGAGAGGTCATGAAAAATCCGTCTTTTCAGGAAGGAGGTCGGCCGAGAGGTGTTCATCGAAAAGTTCGTTGGACTCGGCTTCGACGAGAATCAGGAGGCGGCGAAATTTTTTGATCAGCGTTTCGGCAAGGGGGGTCAGCTCCGACCCGCCGCCGGTGGCCCCACCGATGTTTCGCACCAGAAGGGGCTGACCCAGCCTCTTTTCCGTGGCCCGGATGCGTCCCCACATGGCCCGATAGCTCATGCGAAGCTCTTCTGCAGCAGCTTTGATGGAACCGCAGCGTTTTACGGCCTCCAAGATCCGCAGCCTTCCTAAGCCAAAGACCACGTGGTTATGGTCATCGATGATCCACACTTTGGACCGAATCCGAAAAGGGCCTGGTGATGTCATTCAGCGATGATTGCTCCTGGTTGTGGTTTGATGGTAGCGTGCTTGGTCTCTTTGAAGAAAAATAGCCGGAGCCGGGTTTCCTTTCCGTATGGGCAGACTTATCACAGGCGCCTGGCACGGAGCAAGGCCCCATCGGGGGGTGAAGCATGTGGCCTGGCTATAGGCCCTGATAAGGATGCCGTTATGATATACTTGACATAGCGCAAACGAGGCTGTAATGATGCAGGAAGTCTATTCAATCGGTCATTACTATTTAAAGTATGCCAAACATGACATATCGACAACCTGTTTACCCCCCTCTTTTACCGGCACGTCGTCGGTCTTTGCTTGAATCCTTGTCAGATTTTAACCGACAACTTGATCGGGAGGCCGATGCCGCTATCCTCAATGAAACTTGGTTGGAAGACAAGCTTAAGCATCTTGAATCCTTGAGGTCCGACGAGCCGGTCTACTGGCTGACCTTGGCCAGGATCAACGAACTGACCCTGTTGTGTGCGGGCAATTATGCCGATGCCCTTGAACCTGCTGCGGCCGGCGACTTGCTGGTCAATCCTCGCCGAATCGAGGTGCACATCAAAAAAAAGCCCAACCCGGTGATCAAAAAGCGGCATACCGCCTTAACGGAGCAATTTTATCATCAAGCCAGCTCCCGAGCCGGGGTGATGACCTGGTTGGCCAAAGAGACGGTGCTCGTCCTGGATAAAAAGCCTTTGCTGCCCCATTTGCAGGAAGCTCTGACCGATTGCGGGTGGATGAATTCCAGATACCTTGAAACCGTGGAGCGGCAGTTCCAGCAGATTTCCTGTACCGTCGGGTTTCTGGCCGCTTGGCATGTGGCCGACGCGGCGTGCATTCATTGCCGGATGCGGGATGCCGAGGCTTCCCAGCGGGATTTTTTCGAGGCAAACCTGTGCCGATTTGATATAGATACCTTTGAAAAGATGGGACGCGAGGTTTCGCGTATGATTGCCGCCGACCACGCATGGAGCGGCTTTCTGATTCCCCCTCGACAAGGTTTCAGGATGGGATGGCCATTCCAGAAGCACGACCTGGATTTCCAAACCGGATTGGCCGTGTCCTCAGGCTGGTCCATAAAAACTCTTTCAATCTGCTCACCGTGAGCATCGGGGGCGAAATGATCGGGGTCCGGGCGGAACAGACATGAAACCCGCTGCTGTCATCCTGGCCGCCGGGCGGTCTTCACGCCTGGGGGCCTCTAAACCAATGGTCTGTCTAGGGGGAAAAACCCTTCTGGAGCGGGCCGTGTTCCTGTTTCGGGATGCCGGATTAAAAGATATCCGGGTAGTGGCGGGCTGCAATGCGCAAGATCTTGTTCCCGAACTCCGGCGGCTTGACGCAGCCGTGGTGCTCAACTCCGAGTGGGAAAAGGGGATGTTTTCTTCTGTCCGGGCAGCCGCGGCCGCCGTGAGCAAATCCTGTGACGCCTGCTTCATCCTTCCCGTGGATGTCTGCTCCGTCCGGGCGCATACCGTGCGGCAACTGATTTCGGCTGCCAACGGAAAGATCTTGTATCCCACCTATCAGGGCCGCCGCGGGCATCCTCCCCTGATTCCGGCCGATCACCTGCCCGGAATCCTCGCTTGGCCCGGAACCGGCGGGCTCCGCGGGTATCTGGCAGGCTGCGCGGCTCAGTGCACGGAGCTGCCTGTAGCCGACCGGGGCGTCCTGCTGGACCTGGATACCCCTGCGGACCTGAAACGACTGCAGCGCCGCTTCCGGCACCCGGCGCGGCCCTCGCCGGGGGAGTGCCGGGCGCTGATGGATATGCTTGCCGTGCCCCAAAACATCGTGGCCCACGGCAAGACGGTGGCCAAGGCGGCGATCAGGTTGGCCTGCGCGGTGAAAGCGGCCGGGCATCCCATCGATGTCGATTTGGTAGGCGCCGCCGCCCTGGTGCACGACATGGCCCGTACACAGCCGGATCATGCGCGGACGGCAGGGGCCATTTTGACGGATCTGGGATATCGGGCGCTGGCCGATATCGTGGCCGTGCACATGGATCAGCCGGTCGGCGAGCGCATCGGGGAGGCTGAACTGGTTTTTCTGGCCGACAAATTTGTGGAAGGGAACCGGGTCGTTTCCCCGGAAAACCGGTTTCTGGATAAAATCGCCGCTTTTGGGCAGCGTCCAGAGGCCCGGGCGCGCATCGAGGCGCGATGGAGCGCGGCGCGTGAAATTCTAAAGCGTGTGCAGCGCATCACTGGAAAACCGGCGGCGGCGATTCTAAGCCCTGAGACACGAGGCAAGCGTCATGATCTATCTGATGAGGCACGGGGAAACTAATCCGGCCGGACAGAAGCGCTTCGTTGGGCAGTGGGATCTGGCGTTGAGTCAAACCGGTGCGGACCAGGCCCGGAGATGGCGTCAGGCGCTGTCCGGCGTGGCCTTTGAAACAGTGGCCTGCTCGGATCTGGTCCGGTCGGTGCATAGCGCCGAATTCGTCTCAGGTTGGCCCCATTCCAGGCTTCGCATCGAAACCGCACTCCGGGAAATCGACCTGGGTTCCTGGGACGGAAAGCTCATGGCCGATATCCGGAAGCGCTTTGCCCGGCAGTGGCAAGCGCGCGGCAGTCAGCTGGAGACCTTTCGGCCTCCCGGCGGCGAGTCCTTCGCCGACCTGCAGGCCAGGGTGCTGCCTGTGTTTCTCGATATTGCCGCCGGACCGGGAAATGCGCTGGTGGTGGCCCATGCCGGAGTAAACCGGGTGATTCTCTGTCATATTCTCGGCATGCCCTTAGACGACGGGTTGAATCTCAACCAGGATTACGCCTGCCTAAACCGCATCCAATACATCAGCGGTGCCCTTCAGGTCGTCTCGCTCAATTTGTCCGTGCTCGATTCTCTGAACGGATAAACGAGCCCCCAGCGCTTTGGAACCCCCGGGGTAACCCGGACAGGACTGAAGCCCGTCGTCAGAGGGTCAACCCGCCCATGCACAGGTATTTGATCTCCAGATATTCATCGATGCCGTATTTGGAGCCTTCCCGGCCGATTCCCGATTGTTTCATTCCGCCAAATGGCGCCACCTCCGTTGAAATTATCCCCGTGTTGATTCCGACGATGCCATAATCCAGGGCTTCGGCCACCCGCCAGATGCGGGCCATGTCCCGGCTGAAGAAATAGCCCGCCAGACCAAAATCGGTGGCATTGGCGATCTCCACAACCTCGGCCTCGTCGGAAAAGCGCATCAGCGGGGCAACCGGTCCGAAGGTCTCTTCCTGGGCGATGATCATGTCGGTCGTGACATCGGAAAGCACCGTGGGCTCGAAAAAGGTGCCTCCCAGTGCATGGGGTTTTCCACCGGTGAGGATTTTGGCTCCCCGCAAACAGGCCTCCCGGATCTGGTGCTCCACCTTGGCCAACGCCGCCGCATCGATAAGCGGGCCCTGTTGGGCGCCGGCTTCCATGCCGCTGGCCACCTTGAGGCGTTTGACTTGCGTGACCAGACGGCTGGAAAATTCCTCGTAAATGTCGTCTTGCACCAGCAGGCGGTTGGCGCACACGCAGGTTTGCCCGGCGTTTCGGTATTTGGAGGCCATGGCGCCGGCAACGGCCGCATCGATGTCGGCATCGTCAAAGACGATAAAGGGGGCGTGACCGCCAAGTTCCAGGGAGACCTTTTTAACCGTGTCGGCACACTGGCGCATCAGGGCCTTTCCCACCTCGGTGGATCCGGTGAAGCTGAGTTTGCGCACCAGGTGGCTGGCCGTAAGCGCAGACCCGATAACCGCCGAAGCGCCGGTGATCACGTTGAGCACCCCTTCAGGGATCCCCGCCCGATGCGCCAGCTCGGCCAGGGCCAGGGCCGTCAACGGGGTCTGGCTGGCCGGTTTGACAATCATGGTGCAGCCGGCGGCCAGCGCCGCTCCGGCTTTTCGGGTGATCATGGCCGCCGGAAAATTCCACGGGGTGATGGCCGCACACAACCCTACCGGTTGTTTGAGTACCACGATGCGCTGATCCGCCTGGGGGGCTGGGATGGTGTCTCCATAGACCCGCTTGGCCTCTTCGGAAAACCATTCGATAAAGGCCCCGGCATAGGCTATCTCACCTCGGGATTCGCTCAGGGGCTTTCCCTGCTCGGCGGTCATCAAAACGGCCAGATCCTCCTGGTTGGCCATGATGAGTTCAAACCAGCGGCGAAGGGCTGTGGCGCGCTGTTTGGCTGTCTGTTGGCGCCAGGCGGCGCCGGCCCGGTGGGCCGTTTCGATGGCGTCTTGCACTTGGCCTGCCGAAAGTACGGGAACGGTGGCCACCCGCGAGCCGTCGGCCGGGTTGATCACTGTCAGGTCCTGCTGGGTTTCCGACGCAATCCAGCGACCACCGACATAGCATTGCTGCTTGAGCAGCGTCATATCATTTAATGGCAGCATCACTTCGTCCTTTGATTCAATTGGTTTCCAAGCATGCCTGTCCCGCTTTCTTCCAGCCGCCAGGGCATCCTCATGGAATGCGGAACCGTTTACAGTTTTTCAATACGCACCGCGCATGCCTTGTATTCCGCTGTCAGGGTAACGGGATCAAATACCGGGTTGGTCAGCCAGTTGGCATTTCCTTCTCTGAAGTGAAAGGCCATCCAGACCATCCCCTTGGGGACCTGGGAGGTCACCTTGGCCTTGACCAGCACCTCACCGCGTCGGGAGGCCACCCGGATTTTCTCGCCATGGCTTATATTTAGGGCATCGGCATCCATCGGCGAGATATCGGCGGTCTCTTCCCCGAGAATGTCGTCCAACCCCTCGCAGCGACCTGTCTGGGTGCGCGTATGGTAATGGGCCAGGCGGCGTCCGGTGCTCAGCACCAGGGGATAATCCGCGCAAGGGACTTCGGCCGGGGGGGTCCAATCCACCGGGGTGAACACGCCCAGCCCGCAGACGAACTGGCCGTCCTTGTGCAGGAAGCAGGTTCCCGGGTGCTGGGTATCGGGGCAAGGCCACTGCAGACCGTCTCCTTCCAGGCGAGCATATCGGATGCCGCAAAGCTGCGGCGCCAGCTCGGAGATTTCTTCGTCCCAAATTTTTTTGGCGCTGTTGGATGTCCAATGCTGACCCATACGCTTGGCGATTTCACGAAAAATCCACCAGTTGGGCATGGCCTGTCCCGGAGGGGCACTGGCTGTGCGCACCCGGTTGACGCGCCGCTCGCTGTTGGTAAAGGTGCCGTCGTTTTCACTCCAGGCGGCCGCTGGCAGCACCACATGGGCAAAGCGAGTGGTTTCGTTGGGGAAAATATCCTGGACGACGAGAAACTCCGCCGACGCCAGTTCGTGTTCGACTTTGCGGATGTCGGGTTCGCTGTTTGCCAGGTTTTCTCCGAAGATATAAAAGGCCCGAACCTTGCCGTCTACGAGTCGCTCCATCATCTGGGGAATCATCAGTCCATTTTTCTCTGGCAGGGCCGGACATCCCCAGGCGGCTTGAAATTTGGCCCGGGCATCGGGGCTGGTCACCGGCTGATAGCCTGGGAACACGTTGGGCAGCGCCCCCATATCGCAGGCGCCCTGAACATTGTTTTGCCCCCGCAGCGGATTTACGCCGCCGCATTCCATGCCCATGTTGCCCAGAAGCATCTGGAGGTTGGCCACCGACAGCACGTTGTTTCGGCCGCAGGTATGCTCGGTGATGCCCAGCGTATAGCAGAGCATCATCGGTTTGGCCGAGGCGATGCGCCGGGCCACGTCCCGAATCGCTTCCGGCGCGATGCCGCAGATGTCTGCGACGTGTTCTGGCGGGTACGACAACACCTTTTCCCTGAGGAGTTGAAAATCCATCGTGCATGACTGCACAAACTTCTTGTCGTAAAGATCCTCTTGGATCAACACGTGCATCACGGCATTTAAAAAGGCGATGTCGCTTCCCACGCGGATGGGCACGTGCATCGCGGCAAAGTCCACTAGCGGATGTCTTCGCGGGTCGACCACGATCAGCTCGGCCCCCTTGGCCACGGCATTTTTAACGAATGTGGCCGCCACGGGGTGGGCTTCGGCCATGTTGGAGCCGATTACCAGAAACAGCTTGGCGCGGCCAAATTCATTGAAGGAATTGGTCATGGCCCCGGAACCAAAGGATGCCGCCAGACCGGCGACGGTAGGGGCGTGTCAGGTGCGGGCGCAGTGATCGATGTTGTTGGTGCCGATCACCGCGCGGAAAAGTTTTTGCATCTGGTAGGAATCTTCGTTGAGGCTTCGCGCACAGCTGACTCCGGCGATGGCATCTGGCCCGCTTTCGGCGATGATAGCGGAAAACCGCGCGGCCACAAGATCCAGGGCCTTTTCCCAGGTGGCTTCACGCAACTCGCCGTTTTCACGGATCAGGGGTGTTTTCTGCCGATCCTCGGAGTAGAGGAAGTCATAGCCATAACGGCCCTTGACGCACAACCGGCCCTGGTTGGGCTCGGCGTCTTCCACGGCGCTGACCTTGACGATGCGCCCGTCATGAACATGAAGCCACTGCTGGCAGCCGACTCCGCAGTAGGGACAGGTCGTGCGGATCTTTTCCGCCTCCCAGGCACGCCAGACCCCTCTTGATTTTTTGTCCACCAGGGCGCCGGTGGGGCAGGCCTGGACGCACTGGCCGCAAAAAACGCAGTCCGATTCGATCAAAGGCCGGTCTCCGGCGGCTACGATCTTGGCCCGGGCGCCCCGGTAGCCGAAGCTAATGGCCCGGTTGACCTGGATTTCATTACAGGCCTGAACACAGCGCCCGCAAAGGATACAGCGGGAAAAGTCCCGATCGATCATCGGGTTTTGGGTCTCGGTGGGAAAATGGGCTTCGGGTGGTGCAAACCGGCCCATGGGCACTTGGTAACGCAAAGCCAGTTCCTGCAGTTTACAATCCCCCCATGCCGGACACGGATCCGCCGCATTCTCCGGCGGAGCGCCGCCTCGAAGCAGGCTCCAGTCAACGGTGCCGCTTTCGGCCAGCATGCAGTTGTGATTTCCTGAAGACAGAACCAGCTCCACCA
>JBJKSK010000559.1:0-5255 GCA_046704125.1 Desulfobacterales bacterium
CTACCACGGTAAGCCGATCCCCTCATTACAAGGGCTGCGGCCACATGGAAATATCATCTATTCCGGAACCTTCTCCAAGATCCTGTCCCCGGCGCTCCGGGTGAGTTACATGGTGCTTCCGAATGCATTGCTTTCCGCGTACCGAGGCCTTTTCCAGGATTATTTTTCATCGGTTTCCCTTCTGGATCAAAGAACCCTTGCAAAATTCATGGAGAAGGGGCACTGGGATCGGCATGTACGGCGGATGCGAACGATCTACAAAAGGAAGCACGATACCCTGCTGCGGGCAGTCGCACACCATTTCGGCGACCGGGCCGCAATTATCGGGCAGGGAGCCGGGCTCCATGTCGTTTTGCAGCTGTCCGTCGATGCACCCGGGGAAACGGAGATCATCAATCGTGCCCAGAAAAAGGGGATACGTCTGTTTCCGTTTACCGCCACCCAGGCCACCGGCCAACCCGACTCAACGATGTTGCTGGTTGGCTTCGGCGGGATGGCCGCCAGCGAGATCGAGCCGGGTATAGCCCTGCTGTCCCAAGTCTGTCTTTGATTTGGCACCATTTTTCTTCGCAGGCCGTCTATTTGATGGAAAATATAATCGTAAATTGCCCGGAGGAGAAGGTGCAGTTTTGAATATATTTATAGGGGCAGATTTGCCCGGTGTTTCGGTTCCGAGCGCAAAAGGGGTCCAAGAATCAGGGGAGGAGGTCTCAACATTTGCCAAAAGCCAGCTGATCGGCCTGCGCGACATCGACCGAATGTCTACTGCCAGATGATCAGGAAATGGCATATGGCCCGGCCGTTACCAATTGCCTTTCCCGCAAAAGGCCGGTTAAGAAACCGCCCGCCACAGGACAGCTTGCACTATGAATAATTTGCCGAAATTATTGACCGGGTTGAATCAGCGGTTGGTGTCAACAAGTTATCAATACCCAGTATTGACTGTATTTTTGCCGCAAACCAAGGGGTGAAAAACTAAGAACAATCGGTGCGCGATGCGAAATCACAGATGCAGCGACGGCACTATCGTGCAGAGGGTTTAATCTGAAACCTGAAAAAGACAGAAAACTGAGGGAAAGGACGGAGCATTTTGAAAAGGGGGTGCTTTTGTCATATGCCAAAATCTGATACCCTTGTCTTTTGTGGACACAGTCGGCTAAATGGCTGCGTTTGGCCTGAAACACAGGATCTTATGGATGGGAAACTCGAGTGAGTAGGACACGCTGGAAATTCTTGGCGAAAGCCTTCCGTCTCCTCGGATTCGTGGGGTGCGGTGCCTGTTTTGTCGTGTCAATGGTCCTCATTGCCTTCTACTCTGTGACCCGTCCTCATTTTCCAGAACCTTCGCACGATTGGGTCGTGCGAATCTACTGGAGTTTTACCCCGCCCAGTTATGGAACTGCTCATGAAAACGCATTTCTCCTGTCATTGCATTGGTGGTTTTTCGTATTTTTCTTTGTGCTTGCGCTTGGTGAGGCCATCAGAATGAATAAGATTTAGCGTTGACTGAGGCAGAAAAGAAAGAAAATGAAAAGAATCCAATAGGATGCATAACCAGAAAAACCAACGGACGGCGGCTCCGTGCGACCCTGGCAATGTGTGATTGTTTCTTCATGATTTTAGTCGGCTGCGCAACATTAGACTTTTGGCGTTACCCTGCCGATGGAACCGGTTCCGATCCATCCAGAACATTCCGGATCACCTGGGCCAGCTCCGCGAGCTTCACCGGCTTTTGCAGCAGGGCGCGGATCCCCTGACTCCGGCCCCGGTCGGCGGTGAGCCGTTCGCTGTACCCGGTGCACAATACGATGGGAAGGTCGGGCCGCGCCGCGATCATGCGCTGGGCGAGCCCCGTGCCGGCCATGTGGGGCATGGTGAGATCGGTGATCACCAAATCGACATCGGCGACGTGTTTCTGAAAATGCGCCAGCGCCGTCTCGGGATCGGTGAAGGCCTCGACACGGTACCCCAGGTTTTCCAGGAGCTCCTTGTTGGTTTCCACCTGAAACGGCTCGTCGTCCACAATAATCACCCGTTCGGTGCCCACCGGAATTCGGGCGGGTTCCGGTTCCTCGATCACGGCGGTATCGGCGGCCCTCGGGAGGTAGACGCAAAACGTCGCCCCTAGCCCGGGAGTGGAATCGACGGTGATGAGCCCGCCGATTTGCTTCACGATGCCGTGGGCCACGGACAGCCCCATGCCGGTGCCTTCGGATTTTTCTTTCGTTGTGAAAAAGGGGTCGAATATCCGGTCGATCACCTCCGGAAGGATCCCATGGCCGGTATCGCGGACCGCGATGCACAGGTACTCGCCGGCGGCAATCTGCGGTTGACGTTCCACGAATTCGGAACCCAGGTGGACGTTTTCCACGAGGATTTCGACTGTGCCGCCGTTTTCGCCCATGGCCTGGGATGCGTTGGTGCACAAATTCATCAGGACCTGGTGAATCTGGGTCGGGTCTGCAACGACCGTCGCATCGGAGCGGCAGGTCAAGCGGATTTCCACGGAGGACGGCGTCCAGGCCCGCATGAGTTTGGTGACTTCCTTGACAAGGGGTAGAATTCGAAGCGGCCTGGCATCGGGTTCGGTTTGTCGGCTGAAGGTGAGAATCTGGCCGACCAGGTCTCGCGCCCGTGCCGTGGCCTGCAAGATCTTTCGCAGCCGCCCGACGACACGGTCGCTTCCGGGCGATTCCTGGATGGCAAGTTCGGTGAATCCGATGATGCCGGCGAGGATGTTGTTAAAATCATGGGCGATACCGCCGGCGAGGGTGCCGATGGCCTCCAATTTGTGCGCCTGGCGCAGGCTGTTCTCCAAAAGCACCCGTTTGGTATCGTCGAAAAGATAGCCCCGGATTTCGATCAACCGGCCGGCATCGTCGAATTCTCCGATGAGGTTTGCTATGCAGTGGATGGGGTGACCGTCCCGGTGCTTAAATTCCCATTGAATCGTGTGCAGTCGGCGTTCCTTTTTCAATCGGGCGATGATTCCCGCTTGCGATTCCAAAGCGGGATAAAACCGGCTCATGGGGATGACCCGAATCTCCGCTTCGGAATCGAATCCGAAAATCCGGGCAACGGCCGGATTGCAATCGATGATGCGCCCTTCCGGCGTGAAAATGAAATTCCCGGTGATGTCTTCCCGAAAAAAACGGCGGTAGCGCTCTTCGCTATGGCACAGCTTGGCCTCGGTTTTTTTCAGTTCCCGGATATCGATGACGCTTTCGATCAACAGCCGCCGTCCGTTGTGCTCGGTCGTCGTGAGGCTTAAAAGAATCGGCAGAACATTTCCATCGGCGGCGGTGATTTTCCCTTCGGAGAGATTGATTTTCCGCCCCGGATCGCTGAGGGGGCAGGGACCGTCTTTCGCCGGGCAGACAAACCGATGACAGTCTTGACCGATGATCGCCTCCCGGTCCAGCCCGATCAGCGCAGCCACCGTATCGTTGGCGTCCACGATCCGCCTATCGACCGCGTCGATGACCAGCACCCCGGAATTGATGGAGTCGAGCAAATCGCGCAAATACCGCTCGTTTTCCCGCAGGGATATTTCAGCGGTTTTTTGTTCGGTGATGTCCCGGCCGACCGACTGGAATTCGAAGCCGTCTTCGGTTTCCGCCAATTGGCGATGGCGCCATTGAAGCCAGCGCGCTTCTCCATTGGCCTTCTGTACTAGGTGTTCTTTGGCAACCCAGTCGCCTGGATTCATGCCGGCAAGCAAGTGCTGAAACCCCTCGGGGCTTTCTCCCGGAAATAGGCCATAGAAGGGGTTTTCGAGCAATTCCGTGGCGGATTTGCCGAAAAAGTTTATGAAGGCATCATTCACAAAGGTCAGGCGACCGTCGCCAAAAAAGCGACAGATCAGTTCGGATTGGTCTTCAACGATGGCCCGGAATCGTCTTTCCGATTCAATCCGCCATTCATGGTGTTGGGCGATGGCCTTCAACATGCCGTTGATGCTCGAGGCGAGTTGGCCGATTTCGTCCCGGCCGAACGGGGGAAGCTGCGTTGGGTGGCTACCGGTACGGGTGATGCCGTCGACGCTGGCGTTGAGGGACCGAATTCGACGCAAGATCGCCTTTTCCATCACCAACATGGTCATGCCGATAAAGGCCGCGCCGATCAGGATCATCAAAAGAACATATTGCCACCACGCCGAAAGGCTGGAACGGTATAGCGTGCGAGGCGAAACGATTTTTAGAACAACGGCGGGGGATCCGTTGATGTCGTTTACCAGACCGTATCCGGCGATCCGTTCGCGGCCGACGGCGGACGTCCAGATGCTCCCCGAGCCCTTTTTTTTCGGCAAGGCGAATCCGGCCGCGGGAATTACCTTGAGCGGCAATTGGATCAAGCGGCTCAGAGCCGAAATTTCCTGATGACCCAGGTAGCGGCCCATGATCATCGCTCCGCGGATCGGGCCATCGCAATTGCTTTTCAGAATGGGTTGAGAAACGATCATGATCGGCCGGCGCCCGTCCATCAAAAGCCCGCCGACAAGACTCTGAACGGAAGCATGATGGATGAGCTTCGGCACAGCGGATATCGCCGCCAGGACCGAGGTGTCGGCGGGGACCAGCTTGTTTTTGGACGGGTCGTAAAATCTGCTGCAGACCAGCTTCCCGGACCGGTTAAAGAAAAGCATGAAATTGATATTGAAACCTTGAAAGGTAGCAGGGACCAGGTTGTCGGAGATATATTGCCGGGATCGGTTTTCGATGAATTGGTAAGTATCGTCCCATGATGCCCAGTCACCCAATATGGTCTGAAGCGTATCCACGGCGTTGTCGAGTTGGCTCTTCGCGCCTCGGACCTGAAGGCGCATGTCCGATTGGTTCAGTGCGGAAATTTGCTTGAGCACCACCCACCGATTTGCGGCAGCCAATGACGCGAGAAGAACGAGAAAAATGAGGCCGATGATCAACAACGTCTTGATTCGAACCTGCATGCTGCGGCTCCTTTGATAAGCGGCAACCAAGTTTTCCGTGAACCTGCTTGAACCTCCAGGCAAATTTTGGGGATGAGCAAAACTTTTGCTGAAAGTTTTTCATCCAATGGACAGGCGAAGGCATGGCGGACCGGAGAAACGTCGAACGCCGCGATTCGGCTTCCGGGAGCCTTTGCGCGCCCCGAGAGGGGCACAAAGGCCGGCGCGGTCGCGGAGGCCATTCAGGCAAACATTGTGTCCCCGGGCTCTCAGGCAGCACTAAGCGATGCTTGCATTGCCATTGGCGGCTGTCGGACGAGTGTTTGGC
>JBJKSK010000560.1:0-4444 GCA_046704125.1 Desulfobacterales bacterium
GACAGGGCCAATGGATCCGGCCACCAGAGGCCGCGGCCGGCAGAAGGAAAAGTTTGGATCGCTCCAGAAGCCATCACGGGCAGAAGCGGCCAGATACACCGATTGTTTTATCAACTCCAGGGCCTGATCACCGCTTAGCCCTTTTCGGGCAAACCCCTGCATGGAAGCCTGGTAGCTGGCACTGATCACGATGTCTGCCCCGGCCCTGAAATAATCGGTATGCACCTGCGCGATGGCCTCCGGGGCTTCGAGAAGAACCTTGGCCGACCACAGCGGGTCGTTGAGATCCCACCCTTTCCGTTCAAGCTCGGTAGCCAGGCCGCCGTCCAGTACCAGCACCGGATAACTTTCCAAGATGGCCTCGATTGGATTCACCGGAACCTCCCGTCTCTTGTTCAACGGTTCTCTTTCACTATCCAAATGGGTTGTACCCCGGCTTCTTGTAAATCAACTCCGCCTTCTCGATGTTGTCTGGCCGATAGTTTAATACCCTACCCCGTTTCGCCTCGGCGTTAAAAACTTAACGTTTGGAAAACCATCGCCGATCAGTTATGATCTACCGGTTAGGGGTTGCGAATGCCCGCGGCAGCGGCCCCCAAGGTGTTGAACCCCCTGTCAGGAGAGGATTTTCAAATGGCCATCGAAATCCGTTATCATGTGGTCCGAAACGGCAAAGAGGTAGGTATGTACACATCCAAGAAAGAGGCCGACGAGCACGACAAGATGCTCGATATTGCAGACATGCTTTTTGCCTTTATTGAAAAAGCGGATCATTTCGATCTGGATGAGCATACCCTGGAAGAACTCACGATCTATCTGTCCAAAAACCGTGAGGATGTGATCCGCATGCTCAAGGGCATGAAAGCCAAGGCAGAGTCGGCCCCCGCCGAAAGCCCGAAGCCGGCTAAAACCGCGGCGAAAAAAGGGGGCAAGACGGGCAGGGAAACCCAGGAGGCAAAGGCCGCTTAGCCCTTTTTCCCCGCCGTATCAAAAGCGGCGTGGCCGATTTGAAACCAAGGGATTGACGGCCTCTGAATTTTTGTGCACCTGCAGCGCTTCCTGTAAAAATTTAAGCCGATTTCCATGGAACTCCCGATCGGCGGCGCCTGACAAGCCAGAATATCCCTATCCGGCAAAACCTTTTCCAAAGACGATTTCATGCCTTCCTGCAGCAAAGGATGCCCCATGCCAATAATTAATGAAGCCTACACCCTGGAGTTGATGAACCTGGTCAACACCAGCCCTTTCCCGAACCACATGCACTTGCGTCTTGCCGCCATCACCATGGACACGGCCACCGTCAAGCTCACGGTAGAGCCTTGTCATATGCAGCCGTTTGGCATCGTTCATGGCGGCGCCCTGGCCACGCTCATCGACACGGCCACCTTCTGGGCCGTTTTTCTAAATCTTCCCGAGGATACAGGACAAGTCAACATCGATCTGCGGCTAAATTACCTGGAGACGGTGACCAACGGAACGCTGACCGCTCGAGGATGCGCCATCCGCTGCGGTCGCACGCTAAGCTATGCCGAAGCCAGGGTAGAGGATGAAGCCGGCAAATTGGTGGCCCACGGCACCTCGACGCTTATGGCCCTGCCTGGAAAGGGGTTGCATCTCAAGGCTCCTAAATTTATGGTCTGAAGAAGGCAAAAAAGAAAGGGCTTCAAGGAAAAAAGCCGATGAATGCAAACCAGCGTTTGATCTGCAACGACACACTCCGCGAGCAAATCCGCTTGAACCTGGATCGGTTTCAGCCTGACTCCCATGACCGGGAAGACACTACCCATGCCGCGGTGGCCGTGACCATCGTGGATGTCTTCCACGGTCCGGGAATTGACGGCCACGGCATCAAGGCCGATTGGGATAAAACCGCAGCGCTGATTCTCACCCGAAGAGCATCCACGCTCAAAACCCATTCGGGCCAATGGGCCTTGCCCGGCGGGCGGATGGAGCCCGGCGAACGCGCTCAGGACACGGCTCTGCGCGAGCTTTCCGAGGAGGTGGGGCTGGCGCTGGGCCCTGACCGGGTGCTGGGCCGATTGGACGACTTTACCACCCATTCCGGGTTTACCATCACCCCGGTGGTGATCTGGGGAGGCCCCGGTGTAACGCTATCGGCCAATGCCTCGGAGGTGGCGTCGATGCATCGGATCCCCATCTCGGAATTCTTGCGAGACGATGCCCCGATCCTTAAGAGCGGCGCATCTAGCAAGCAACCCGTTTTGCTCATGCCCGTGGGAGACCGATGGATCGCCGCCCCTACGGGCGCCCTTCTTTATCAGTTTCGCGAGGTGGCCGTTCTTGGCCACCCCACACGGGTAGCCCACTACGAACAGCCCCCTTTTGCATGGCAATAGGCGGACTAAAACAAGCCGCTTAAAGCCCATTATCTAAAGCCCCGATACCAGAAAAAGACCACTGCGGCCAAGGCAATCACGAGCAACAAAATCCACCACTTCCAAGGCCGGGCTTTCTCGGCAAAGGGATCTTCCATGGAGCGCTCGGATCCTTCGGGAAGCTCGGCGAGGTGGGTCAGCGAAGTGCCAAAAGGCAGGTTGATGCGCGCCCGGGTGTTGATGGCCCATCCGCAGGCATCCAGGATCGGAGCCAAATTTCGCCGCCGAAGTTTGAGCCAGGCCAACAGCATGGACGGCCCAGAAATCACCAGAAACAGGCCAATAAGCGCTAGTGGCATCTTCCACCAGACCAGAGAGAAAAACCCGGTTACCACCGATACGATAGCCGTGCCGATGGCCCCTAAAGCCAGCCCGATGGCGGCAAAAATACCGGCAAATTTAGCCACATCAAAAGCAGGGGGACCCGCTGCGGCCGGCTTGGCGGTATGGGCCTGGGCCTGTTGAGCTGCCGTGACAACGGCGGATTAGGCCTTTTCACCAACTGAGTTGACTTTGGCGGCGGATAATTTTTCGATCTGCTCGCCGATCATGCGCGCCACGCGCTTGTAGGGCGACCATATGGCCTGGCGGATACTGATGGGATTTTCGATGATCTTTACAATCGTCGCATCCCAGTCTCCGCCGCGCCGGTCGTAGAAGACCCCGTTTCTGCCCACCATGAGGTTATCGGCATCCCCGCCGGTAAAGGCGGCCACAATCGTCATGGTCTCTCCGCCGCTGCGGCGCCGGCAGCGGCAGTAGGCCAGATAGGTGCGGCTCAAGGTGGCCAACGGGATGTGTTTGTCCACATCTTCAACGATTACGCAAAGATCGCAGCTGCGGCCATCCAGATAAAGCGTTCCAGCCTGAAAGACAGCGCTTTGCCCTGGTTGATAAAAGTCTTGAAACGAAACAAAATTTTTCAACAGCCGAAACAGATCCCGATGATACCGCACCAGCCGGCCCACCTGTTCGATGGCTTCTGCCTCGGGTTCAAACTCCTTGTCCCGGGAAATCAGCGCAGCGATGGCCTCATGGCTGCTTCCGGCCAAAACTTCCTGAATCCGGGCAATTCCCAGAGACTCGACTTCCGCCCCCTGCTTGTCCCGAATCCAATCCTCGTAAGCGGCGAATCGGGCGACGATGGCCCGCCAGGTCTCGGCATCCAAATCATCCGTTACGCCAAACAGCGGCAAGGCAATGTCGGCGGCAAAACGCGCCACGGCATCGGCCCACGCCGGATTGAGCCCGCGGTGAAGGGGCAGTTTGCCTTCAGCGGTGATGCAGGCCAGCGGCAGGGAGACAATTTCCTCCACGGAGGCGGAAAGCAGCTTAGCAGTGATGGTCTCATAACGCGCAAGCGGCGGATTGAGTCCAACGGCTGCCCGGGGGTCAAAGGACGCGAGTCGGCACCGCGTAAAAAAATCCTCGATCTTGTCTTTCACCGCACCAAAGACCTGCTGCGCATCTGCGGTGGTATCCCCAAAGGGCAGCAGACGCTGTGAATCGTCTCGGCCGAGCTGATACCACTGGCTGTAGGCTGTGGCCGCCTCAAAAAAGCCGTCCAGCCGCTCCTGGTCGATACCCGGGGCGCCGCCGCGATCCGTCACGGCTCCCATGCAGGTCATGATGTCTTGGATAACGGCTATCAGAGCCGGGTCATCGGTGGCGCCCACACCGATGACGCCATCGCCGTTAAAGACCATGTTCGCAAAAATTTTTTCGGTATCCGCCGTATCCTCCACGCCGATGGCTGTCGCATCACCTTTGCCATGGCTGGCAAGAATCTGGCGGGCCGAGGAAAGCAGCTGCCTCCCTTCAGGATGGCTTTCGTCGATTTCCGAAAGCGCCAGTGCGGAATCGCCCCGGATCAAATCGTCTGGATCCTTGAGCATCTGATCCAGCCAGCGGACCGCGGCGAGAATTTCCGGCACCCGGATACGGCCGTCGCCATCGGTATCCAGCAATTTCAATGTGTTGACATCAAATTCCAACCCTTGGGTCGGACAACTAAGCGCCGTCCAGAGTTTTTGGTCCAACTCATGGAG
>JBJKSK010000561.1:0-3133 GCA_046704125.1 Desulfobacterales bacterium
CCTGGCGGATTACGAAATTGCCTGCCGCCTAAACGGCGTGATGGGCTGCGCCAACTTGAAGCGGCTAGGCGCCACGCCGTGACGGCGTGACCGGTTTTTCCTAAAGCCTAAAGCCTACAGCTTTACAGCCTGAATCCTTGCGGGCATAGCCCGCCTCAGTCCTGTTGAAGCTCGGGGATGTTCAGATAATAGTCCAGCGATTCGGGGTTTCGCAGGGCGTCTTTGTTTTTCACCTCCTGGCCGTGTACGACTTTTCTGACCGCCAGCTCCACTTTTTTCATGTTTAACGTGTAGGGCACATCGGAAACCGCCACGATTTTGGCCGGGACATGCCGCGGTGAGGCGTTGGCCCGGATGGTGTCGCGAATTTTTTTCTTGATGGCCTCGGTTAAGGCGACATCTGGGGCCATCTTGACAAAGAGAATCACGCGGACATCATTTTTCCAGTTCTGCCCGATGACCACGCTGTCCTGAACCTCGGCGATCTGCTCGACCTGGCGATAGATTTCGGCGGTTCCGATGCGCACCCCACCCGGGTTTAATGTCGCATCCGATCGGCCGTGGATGGTCACCCCGCCGCGCTCGTTGATTTCGATGAAGTCGCCGTGGCGCCAGACACCCGGGTAGACGTCAAAGTAGGCCGCATGATATTTGCGGCCATCGGGATCATCCCAGAAATAGATGGGCATGGAGGGAAACGGGGCCGTGCAGACCAGCTCCCCCTGCTGGTTTATCACTGCTTTGCCGAAATCGTCAAAGGCCTCCACCTTCATGGCCAGCCCCCGGCATTGAAGTTCTCCGGCATAGACGCCTCCCATCGGATTTCCCAGGGCAAAGCAGCCGTTGAGGTCTGTGCCGCCGGAAATCGAGGCCAGCTGCAAATCTTGCTTGATCTCTTGGTAGACGAAGTCAAAGCCTTCGATGGAAAGCGGCGATCCGGTGGACAGCAGCGCGCGCAACGCGCTTAGGTCGTATTGTTTTCCCGGCCTCACGCCGGCGGCCTGGAGGGCGGCCAGATAGCCCGCGCTGGTGCCGAAAACGGTGATTTTTTCGTCTTGGGTCATTTCCCACAGCGCCCCGGGATGCGGGTGAAAGGGGTTGCCGTCAAAAAGCACCAGGGCCGCACCGGCGGACAGCGCGCAGGTCAGCCAGTTCCACATCATCCAGCCGCAGGTCGTGAAGTAAAAAATCGTGTCGCGGCGCTTGAGATCGGTATGCAGCAGCAGCTCTTTCATCTGGTGGATCAAGATGCCGCCGGCGCTTTGCACCATGCATTTGGGCAAGCCGGTGGTGCCTGACGAATACATGATGTACAGCGGGTGATCAAAAGGCAGCTGGGCAAATTGGATCTCAAGTCCCGAGGCGCCGGATTTGAAGTCGTCGAAAAGCACTCCATGGGCGACGCCGCTGATGTCCGGGGCCGATTCCGTGTAGGGAACCACCACTACCTGTTTTACCGAGTCGATCTGCTCGAGGATTTTTGTGACCCTTTCCAGCGAGTCGATAGACTTTCCCTTGAAGAAATAGCCGTTGGCGGTAAACAGCACCTTGGGCTGGATCTGGCCGAAGCGGTCAAGAACGCCCTTGATGCCAAAATCCGGCGAGCACGAGGACCAGGTGGCTCCCAGGCTGGTGGCCGCCAGCATGGCCACGATGGTTTCGGGCATGTTGGGCATAAACCCCGCCACCCGGTCTCCGGCGACAACCCCTATTTCCTGAAGCGATTTGGCCACCCGGGCCACCTGGTCGTAGAGTTGGGCATAGGTCATGCGGGTGGCGGGCCGGGCTTCGCTTTTAAAGATCAGCGCCAGATGGTCGTCGCGGTAGCGCAGCAGATTTTCGGCGAAGTTGAGGCGGGCGCCGGAAAACCACTTGGCTCCGGGCATCTTGGCCGGGTCGTCAATGACTTGCTGGTAGGGCTGCGATGCCCGGATTTCGGCAAAGTCCCACATGGCGGCCCAGAAATCGGATAGATGATCCACCGACCACCGGTAGAGTCCGGGATAGTCAACAAAATTTTGGCGGTAGCGCTCGTTGACGAGTTTCATGAACCGGAACATGTTGGTCTGTTGGACTTGAGCTTCCGAAGGCTTCCAGAGCAATCTATCCATAATTTGCTTCCTCCAGGTTTCGTGGCGGTTGGGGCTGGTGTCAAACCAACCGGGGGATCCATGATTGGCAAATAACCTGCAGCGTTTAAGCGCTATAGGCTCGATGAGGTAAAACAATCTTGAGCTTATAGTAAAAAAAAATCCAAAATACCAAGCCATATCCATGGATATCGGGTTTTCCCCCGAAAAGAGGAAATGGGGTTGAGTGCCTTACTCCTGGAACCCTGTCAAAAAAACAAGAGATCGTTCCAGAAATTTCACAAAAGGATTTCTCCTACAGTCTAACAGGCTACAGCCTACAGCCTTGAGGGCATAGCCCGCCTTAGCATTTTAAAAACCACGTTGAAGCCTCAGTGGAAAAAGCGCCGGTTAAGGCAACCGAGTGGCCGGACGAGAATAGGACAGGCATCCCCGGGCGGTGTCCAGTGTGGCTTCCAGTCCCAGGACAACGGTCTGGTTGCGGGCGCCGTGGCCGACCGGCAGACCGGCGGCGACGGCTATGTTCAGGGAGCCGAAGATATCCGAGGCGATTTCCTGAACCTGGTGCGCGGTCCCGCAGCCTTCGAAGGTGCCCAGCACTACACCGGCCAGGCGACGAAAACAGCCGGCAATTTTCATGTGGCTGAGCATTCGATCGATCCGGTAAGGGGCTTCCCCCCGGTCTTCGAGAAACAGAATCGCGCCGTCCAGGCATGGGAAATACGGGGTTTGCACCAGATGACACAAGGTGGTGAGGTTTCCTCCGAGCACCGGCCCGCTACACCGCCCGGGGCTCAATACCGGGCCTTCAAGTGTGAGCTCCAGGGGGGTTTCAGAACATAGGACTTGCCGCAGCACGTCCAGGTCTTCAGCCTCGCCGCCGGCCAAGGTGGTGACCATCGGCCCGTGAAAGGTCACTTGGCCGGCGCGGGTTACCAGCGCCGAAAGCAGGGCCGTCACATCGCTGAAGCCGATGAGAAGTTTCGGATGATGGGAGATAGTCTCCCAGTTTAGCAAGGGCAGCGTCCGAAGCGCCCCGTAAC
>JBJKSK010000562.1:0-3929 GCA_046704125.1 Desulfobacterales bacterium
CTCTGCCTCCAGGCGGCATGGAACCGGTTTGGCGGCATGCGCCCAGCGGGGAAAGGCATCCGGCGGCCCCAAAACCGTACTTGATTTGAAGGCCGGCTGCAGCCGCAAAAAATTGGCGGCAAGCTCCAGTCCGTATTGACTGAGAAAAGACTCGCGATGAAACTGGACCCCGCAAACCGGAAGGTTTCGGTGGGCGATGGCCATGAACACGCCGTCTTCGGACTGCGCCAGAACCCCCAGATCTTCTGACTTCCGCTCGATTTGAAGGGAATGGTACCGGGCGGCCCAAAACGGCGAGGGGATTCCGGCAAAAAGTCCGCCGCCGGTATGATACACCCGGCAGCGTTTGCCATGAACGGGTATCGGGGCCCGGGGCGTGCACCCGCCGAACACCTCGTTGATCACCTGCATGCCCAGACACACCCCCAGAATAGGAACCCGGGCTCCAAACTGCCGGACCACCGCCTGACTGATACCGGCATGCTGCGGATTTTTTGGCCCCGGAGAAATGCAGATCCAGTCGGGTGCCGCTTTGCGGATATCCCCCAGACCAATACGGTCATGGCGATACACCGACACGTGGATGCCAAACTCGGAAAACAGCTGAACCAGGTTGTAGGTAAACGAATCATAGTTGTCGATCACCAACAGCCGCATCGTCATCTGCCTTCCCCCCAAAAAAAGAAGCCATCCCGCCCCAATGGAGGCGGGATGGCTTGTTTAGCCTGGCATACCTCGCTGCCTTTATGCCAGCAAACCGATAACGTGTCAATAAGGACGCTGCCCCCGGATCGCCCCGCGGACCTGTCAAACCGTCAAAATCAAACAGCGAATCATAGGTTCACCATGGCCACCGGCCGTACCCAACCGGCCGAGGCCTTTTTTATTTTGACAGGGAAGCAGGCCACCTTGAAGCCACAGGGCTTTGGGATCTTGTCCAGGTTGGTGAGTTTTTCCATGTGGCAGAAGCCTTTTTCGATGCCGGCGAAATGAGCTTCCCAGATAACGGCCGGATCACCGCTTTCTTGAAACTCCCTGGCCAGAAACGGCAGGGGACGGTCCCATGACCAGGCATCAATGCCCACCACACGCACGCCCTGATCCAGCAGGTACAAGGTCGATTCCCTGGTCATGCCAGCCCCTTTGACCAGGTACTCCGTTTTCCCCCAGCAGGCATCCGCGCCGGTTCTGACCAGCACGATATCCAGGGGCTTGAGACGATAGCCCATCTGGTCGAGGCAGGTTTGCACGTCTTTTGCGGTGATCCGCTCACCGTCGGCCTTATGATGAAAATCCAGCACCACGCCGTCGCTATAACACCACTGCAGGGGAATTTCATCGATGGTCAACGCCCTTTGGCCTTTGTCCATGGTGGGGTGATAGTGATAGGGAGCATCCAGATGAGTCCCCGAATGAGTGGTCAGATGCATCATCTCCAAAGACCAGCCCAGCCCCTCAGGCAGCTGTTCCTTTTTAAGTCCGGGGAAAAATGCTTCCATTTGGATGGCGCCCGCTGAATGGTCCACATATTCGATGGACGGGATCATCATTTCCGGGTCGCTCGGAAGACCGGATTCGATGGTGATGGAAAGATCAATGAAAGCAATGGTCATGGCGGCACCTTTCTGACTATCTGAAGTCAATCGAAATCGTACCAGCGCCCGGGCACCAGTTCGAGAAATTCTAGCCCGTTTGCCTCCAGGATCCCTTTGAGGGGCGCCAGATCGGTCTCGGCCGCCCCTTCGAAGAGCGGATCGTGGTGTTGCGGCACCACGACGCGGCATCCGGAGGCAAGCGCCACCTGCGCCGTCTGAGCCTCGATCCCTTGAAGCGTTTTCCCGGGAAGGACCTGGAGCAGGGTGATGTGGGCGTTTGCCTTTTTCGCGGCCTCGACCACGACCGGGTCAGGATACGATCCGGCCATGTAGATCCGTCGGCCGCCTTCCGGCGCGAACACAAAGTTGAGCTGCTCTCCCTGCGGGTAGGCCGCCATCCATTCCGGGAATCTCTCCGGAAGCCGGTCGGTCTGAAACATGCGCAGAAGCACATCCCTCAAATTCCCCGCCGCAAGGTCCAGCTCCTGGCCGGTCATCCGCTGGTATTCCTTGGCGAAGTCGACATGGACCCCGGGGACCACCTCCGCAACCAGGCCGTCCTCACAAACGACGTCTCCGGGGTGAACCGGCGAGATCCGCTCCCGGGCCAGCCCCTGGTGCCGGACCAGGGATTCGGCCGCCGCGGCGTTGCAGAAAATTTTTGGAGAAAACCGGCCGGAGAGCTTCCCGACATCCAGGACGTGATCGTAATGGCCATGGGTGATGAAGATAAAATCGCACCCCTCGAACGCGTCCGAAGTGACCGGGGCGCTCACGGAATCGTCCACATACGGGTCGATCACAAGGGTTTTTCCGTTGGGCACAACGATCTCGAAGCAGGCCGTTCCCAGCCATCTCATGCGCGTGGTCATCATCTTCCTCCCAAAGGTTCCGGATACGGGGCCGGCGGCCCTGCACCCACAGCGATGCTTTGCCTCGAGCGGTCGCGGCCTCTCCGATAGACCGGGATGGGTTTAGGGGCGGTACACGGATTGGGATTTATCCCCTGGATACGAATCCCTCAATCGGGGAGCCCATGGGTATTTTACCCCACGCACCCCAAGCTCGGAACCGGAACGCCGAAGCCGCGGCGTTGCCGTTTCTTTTTTTTCACCTGGCAAAGAAGGGTCTTGTAGACGGGAAATCCCGTGATTTCGTGATACTGCTCGAAATCGGTGAGGATGGTGACGGTGGCCTGCTGCCACGCCCTGGTGCCCAGCGGACCGCCGCCGCCAACCGCCGCGTAGACGAAGCCCGGCATGAGCTTATCCGTTACGTAGGCCTGCATGGCGATGCCCCCCCGGACCGTCTTGACCACGACCGGATCACCGGTTTCAATGCCCCGTTTGGCGGCATCCGCTTCGTTCATTTCGACCACGGGGCAAGGATACTTCTCCATGAAGCTCGGGATGGCCCTCAGGCACGACTTCATGTCCGGCTTGAACGGGCCGGTTCCCAGGATGAGCGGGTAGCGGGCGGCCAGCCGGGGGTTGCTCACCGGGGTTTCGTCGGACTCTTCGTACTTGGGAAGGCCGTCGTAGCCGTATTTCTCAAGGATCGTGGATTTGATCTCGAATTTGCCCGTCGGGGTTTCGAATCCCGGCTCACCGTCGGCCCTCAGGAGGCCCGACTCCCATTTCCGGTAGGCCATGGGAACCGGTTGCACCCGAAGCACGTGCTTTTCGGCCTCCATGAGATCATCGACGGTAAACCCGGAATCGCTCAAGATGTATTCGAGCAGTTCTCCCTGGCTCTGGGGATAGAGGTGCCCGTAGCCGAGGCGCCGGGCCAGCTCCGCGAGGATCCGGGTATTGGGGCGGGCCTCGCCCACGGGTTCGATCATCCGTTCCCTCAGCCGGAAGGCGGATCCGTAGTAGCAATAGGATTCCTGCTCGAAGCCCGTGGCGGCCGGTAGCACGATATCCGCGTAGGCCGCGTCACGGGTGAGCTGCAGGTCGATGGAAACGAGAAAGTCCAGTTCTTCCAGGGCGCGTTTCCATCGCTGGGGTTCTGGCCAGGAAGTCTGGAGGGAGGCTCCCAGAACCATCAACGCTCGGATCTTGTACGGATCCCCCTCGACAATGGCCTTTGGAAGCAGATGGGCATGGGGTTCGCCGCCGCAGAAATGAGCGTAGACCGGAAACTTCCCCCGGCCGATGGAGCGGTCGAATCCCGGGGTGGCGAGCTGGCGGTGGGTGGCCAGGGGCAGCCAGTTTTCCCTTGGCTGAAAACACCGCCCGCCCTCGACATCCAACTGACCGGCCAGAGCCCACAAGACTATCGCGGCCCGGATGTTCTGCACCCCGCTCTTGGTGTATTCGAGGCCCGTATACA
>JBJKSK010000563.1:0-5722 GCA_046704125.1 Desulfobacterales bacterium
GGAATTTCCATCTGCACCTCGATAGCTTCCGCGCTCACCCGGAGGCCGGTCTACCGGGATGTCGCCATGACCGGCGAGATCACGCTGCGTGGACGCGTGCTTCCGATCGGCGGACTCAAGGAAAAGATCCTGGCCGCTCACCGCGGGGGGATTCGAAAGGTGATCATTCCCAAGGAAAACGAGAAGGATCTCAAGGATATTCCCGCCAGCATCTCCAAACAAATCGAGATCGCGATCGTGGAGCACATGGACGAGGTGCTCTGCCACGCCCTTGTCCTCAAAGAGGGCGAAGCGTTGTTCAAGGAAGTCGACATCCCTTTTGAGATCGCTCCCAAGTCCATGGGGCATTCCCCTGTGATCAACTGAAAAAAACCCGTTGACAAATCGGCGGCTACACGGTATTGGTGCTCTCGCTTTTGGACGGAAACACTTCAGGTCGCCGAGGGCGGGTAGCTCAGTTGGGAGAGCATCGGCCTTACAAGCCGAGGGTCACAGGTTCAAGCCCTGTTCCGCCTACCATTGATGACATCACCTGATGCGGGGGCGTAGCTCAGTTTGGTTAGAGCGCCGGCCTGTCACGCCGGAGGTCGCGAGTTCGAGCCTCGTCGCTCCCGCCACTTCACATAAAAAAGGGTCTGGAATATTCCAGACCCTTTTTTCGTAAAGCCTGCCCGGGGCGACGGCATGAGTGATCGGGCGGGCGCCGGAATTGAAAAGGAAGCGCAGATGCCCCCGAAATGTTTTGAAGAAGAACCCAGACAAACGAAAGTACTCAAAGCCCAGCTCATGGAGCTGGGAATCTATTTTTCTTCGGAAGCCGATTACCCCGAGTTGGAGCGTATCTACAAAGAGGCCATGCACCGGCAGTGGATGGCGCGGGCGGCCAAAGGCGCGGTGATCCGCCGCCGCCGGCAAAAAACCGCCGCTGCGCTGTCCTGACCGCAGCACCCGTGATTCGGCGCGTCTGCGCCGAGAAACCGCTCGGATTCCAAACACCCGACACCGATATTTCTCAAGGCCTGGAGCTTGGCCGCGTGACGCTGGCGGGCACCCCTTCGTGGGGCGTCCATTTCTTTGACTTGACGGTGCCCGGGGCCCGCATGGACTTGAGAATTTCGATGCTGTTTTTCAGTCCGCGGGTGATCCGGCACATGTCGATGGCCATCCCGGCGATCTGGGCCACCGCCTGAACGAAGTTGACATCCTCGATGGCAAAATCCCAGGGCTTTGCCGTGTAGACCCGCAAGGCGCCGATGACGTTGTCCTGGATGACGATGGGAACGGCCATAATCGATGCGATCCCCTCCTTCTTGGCCTCCTCCGGGTACTGGATGCGCGGGTCGTCGGTCACGTCATAGATGGCCACAGGCCCTTCGGTGAGACTGCTGCCGATGGAGCGAAGCGCACTGACGGGCCCCTTTTCAAGGTATTGTTGGCTCAAGCCGTAGGCGGCGGCGATTTCCAGCTCGTCTGTCTTTCGATTGAACAGAAACAGCACGCAGCCTTTGACCCGCAAGGCGCTTTTGACCGCTTCCACGGTGACCAGGGCGACTTCTTCGGGGTCCTTGGTCATGGTAATGGCCTTGGTGACCTTGATCAACGTGTCATAATTGTTTAGTTTCTTTTCCATAAGAGCCTCCTTTGACGTTGAATGTGGATAACCGGCATATGGCCGATGCGCTTTCTTGGCCTATCCAGAATAAAAGGACGTCTTGAAAGGAAAGCATCGGTGATTCGGCGATTTCAGCGATCGCCAAACCGTTGAAACGCCTCTGAGCGCCGAAATGGCGGCTTGCATCCGGAAAAGATGACAATCCCTGGAAAGGTTCAAGCCCAAACGGTCATTGGAGGGCTGTTTTTACCGACCGGGTCATGAGTTGCCAAGCGATATGGGCCGCTGCCGGCGCCAAGAAAAAGAAGGGTTGGTGGATATCGGGATAACCTAGTAATAGAAGCCGGGCAGGCCCAGTCGTATTCTTTTTTTATAGCCAGGATCGGCTCTGGATGTCAACACATTCAGGAAAGTGTCCGGCCACGCCGGAAAAATGAAGCGGTTCGATACGTTCCCGGCCATGGCCCGGAAGGGGACGGGGTCAGAATCGGGAGGGGCAGGCCGGCGGTCCTTCAGCGCCCCCCTTGAACCCTGCACGCAGGTGGTGCGGGCTTCAGGGGGGAGCGCGGTGCGCATTGACCGCCCGGGGCCAAAGCCATTTCTACTGGGCCAGATTATAGGCGGCCGGATCCAGCGGAGAACCCGCCGGAAAGACCCTTGCGCCAAGCTCCCGGTCGAGCATGAGCAGAGCGGATTTGTCGTTTCCGATCATTTCCAGCTGGTCGGCGATCGTGCTGGCCGTGGCTTCTTCTTCGACCTGCTCTTTGGAAAACCACGACAGCAGCGGCTCGGATTGGAAGTCTTTTTGCTCCCGGGCAATCGAGGTCAGCTCGTCGATCTTGGAGCTGATGAACTGGTCGTGTTTGTAGGTGTCCTGCCAGACTTCCAGCGGAGTGGCCCATTGGACCTTGAGCTGGGAAAGGTTCTGCAGTGTCACGGTGGCGTCCCGGTCGATGAGGTGGTCATAGAATTTCATGGCATGGATCATCTCCTCGTGAGCCTGGCATCGCATCCAGTGGCCCATGCCGTCGAGGCTCCGGGAATGAAACCACGCGGCCATGGACATATAGATATAGTAGGATTCGAGCTCGTTTTTCACCTGATCGTTGATGGCCTTGGAAAGTTTTTCTCCAATCATGTTCGTTCTCCTTGTTTTGGGTCCTGCTTTTGCCGGTCCTGCAAACTCGGCGACTTTGGAAAAAGCTGCCATTTTGATGTGGCAAACGTTAGCATGCTCGCGTCTTTTGTCAACAGCTGCGCCTTTGCTTCATTTCTTTCTTTTGTCGTCGGCGATGCAGGGTTTCTGCCCCGGAACCGGCGGCAGAGGCGGTGAGGCGGTTTCCCGGCCTCCTGGCGGCCTTGAGATGCGATGCCATCTTTTATTCCGGCGTGAGCAGCACGTATCGGTAGATATAGACCGAAACGGGCACGCCGAGTAAAATGCCCCAGAATCCAAACAGGTTGTGGCCGATGTAGAGGATCATCAAGGTCAGCACGGGGTTGATCTTCAGTACCGCGGAAAAAACGTTTGGGTTCAGCACGTAGGTTTCCAGGGTGTGGACGATGAGAATCATGACCAGGCCCTCTACGAGCAGCGCGATGCCGCCGGCATTGAAGGCCAGCAGGAGCACGGGCACCGAAGAGACAATGGTTCCCAGCACGGGGATCAATCCGCAGAAAAACACGATGGTGGACAGCAGCGAAATGGGATGGATGCCAAGCACCCACAGGCCCACGGCGGTGAGCGCGGTATTGATGCAGGCGATCATGATCTGGGCTTGAAAGGCGGCGCCCACCACCATGGCAAAGCGCACCACGGTCTCGGCGGTCTCATCGTAGATTTCCCGGAACCGGGTGTCGCGAAGGGCCATGGCCTTGGTGCGCAGGTTGGGAAGATCAAAGAGAATAAAAAAGCTGAAAAGTGTGCTCAGCAGAAAATACGATATATAATGGGTCACCTGGTTTAAAAAACCCAGTACAAAGTTGACCAGCGCATCCCGCTTCATCCCGGAAAGGCCCTGGATGGAGACGGATTCCTTGATCCGTGAAATGATCGGCGCGGCTCTGGGCTGCAGGGCGACGATGGCATCCAGCCGGTTATGGATCTTGTCCAGGGTCTTGGGAAGCTGGCGCAGAAACAGGGTGGATTCCTGCCCGACTTTTGGGCCCACCAGGGAAAACACGATGACGATGACGGAGATAAAGACGATGTAGACCGTTGCGGTCCAAAACCTTCGAGGCAGCTTTGTCCTGGCGCTGAGCCAGGCGATGGGGTGGTTGAAACTGAAACAGAGAATAAATGTCAGAAAGACCAGGCCAAAGAGGTTCCGGATCAGGAACAGAAAGAAAAAAAACGATGCCCAGATCAGAAAACGTTTGTTGGTCTGGATAAATTGGCTAAGATTCAATGCGTCATACCTTGATAGGATTTTTGGCCAGGGGGGTTTATGGGAAATATAAAAAACATGGCATTGCCGTGTCAACCGGAATCGCCGCTTTTCAATCGGCTCCGGAAACGCTATGGTATTTTTCGCGCACCAACCCTGGGGGGAAGCCTGACAGACCGAACCGACGCAGCCTGAAACCATTCAAAACAGAGGATGCTTGCCATGCAAAAGGATTATTACCGGCTTCTTGGCGTGAGCCCGGATGCCAGCCCGGCGCAGATCAAGGAGGCCTATCGTACCCTTGCCTTTGAGTATCACCCGGATCGAAACGGGAAAAGCCCCGATTCCCCGGAGCGGATGAAGGAGATCAACGAGGCCTATGCGGTGCTGTCCCGGCCCGAACGCCGCAGCCAGTACGATGCGCTGCGCAAACAATACGGGGCCTCGGCCCGCAGCCGGTTTCACAAGACGGTTTCCCGGGAGGAGATGCTTCGGGAAACCGATATGCGCCAGGTCTTTGAAGAGATGACCAAGGTCTTCGGGTTCAGGAGCTTCGATGAAATTTTGCGCGATATCTATGGCCCGGAGTTTCACGGCAACGGGGCGGCCGCCGGGCACAGCGGATCCTTTGCCCCCCTGGGGTCGTTGACCGACGAGTTGATCCGGGCGGCACGCTTTGTGCTCGGTGGTTTCCGGCGCGTCACCGGGTTTTTCAGGCATTTTACCGGCAAGCCGAAAGACGCCCGGGGAGCCGACCGGGTCGTGGAGGTTCGCCTGACGCCTGACCTGGCCCGGGATGGAGGCTCGTTGCGCTACCGATCCAAGAGTCAATCCAAGGTGCTGATGGTGCGCATTCCTCCGGGAATCCGCGAGGGGCAGCGGATCCGCCTGGCCGGGATGGGCGATCCGGGAAAAGGCGAGGGCCGGCCGGGTGATCTGTTCCTGAAGGTGTCCATCCGGATGCCCCTGATGAAACGGATCAAGGATTTTTTTGAATTGCTTCGCCCCATTTGATTTCTGAAGGGAGGCTCAGCATGAAAGCCATCGTGGTTTTAAGCGATAGCGGAGAGTTGAAATGGCAGGAGGTTCCCGATGTGGCGCCAAAGGCCCAAGAGGTGGTCATTGAGGTGCATGCCACGGCGGTCAACCGCGCCGATTTGCTTCAGGCCAAGGGGCTTTACCCGCCGCCGGCCGGGGATTCATCGATCCTGGGGCTGGAGGCCGCCGGGGTGATTGCCGCCGTCGGCGATCAGGTGTCGGGCTGGAAGCCCGGAGACCGGGTCTGTACGCTGATGGGCGGCGGCGGATATGCCCAGCAGGCCGCCGTCGACCAGGGACTGCTGATCCCGCTTCCCCCGTCCTGGTCTTTTTCCCAGGGGGCGGCCGTTCCCGAGGTGTGGCTCACGGGGTTTTCCAACCTGTTTATCGAAGGGGGCCTTGCCGCCGGCCAGACCGTGCTGCTTCATGCCGGGGCCAGCGGGGTGGGCACAGCCGGGATTCAACTGGCGCGCCAGGCCGGGGCCAGGGTGATGGTCACCGTCGGGACCGAGGCCAAGGCGGCTTTTTGCAGAAAATTGGGGGCGGATCTGGCGGTCGACTACAACCAGCAGGATTTTGCCGAGGCGGTGTTTTCCGCCACCGGCGGCCTGGGCGTCGATTTGATTCTGGATCCGGTGGGAGGCTCCTACCTGGAACGCAACCTCAAGCTTCTCAAGCCCTGGGG
>JBJKSK010000564.1:0-7979 GCA_046704125.1 Desulfobacterales bacterium
TTCGGGAAGCTGTACCCGCATGATCCGGGCTTGAAGGTCCACCGAGCACACCACCGAGGCCAGTGCCGGAACTAGTGTCTCCCCCCCCGGACCTTTCACCACGTAGACATCGTTGCTTCCCGTGGGAATAACCGCTTGGATTTTACCGATACAGCCTTTCGGGGTGACCACGGTCAGCCCCACCAGATCGGCCCAGTAGTAGGTGCCGTCTTCCAGCGGCGGAAGCTGGTTGCGCTCGATAAGAATTTGGCAACCGATAAGCCCTTGCGCCATGTCGCGGTTTCCGATATCGGCCAGATCCACCAGAAGCAGCTGTTTGTGCGGCCGTAAGGCCGCGACCGCATGACGGGTTTCAGCATCCTTGCACCGGATGCACAGCGTCTTGCCGGGTTCGAAATACGAAATGCTTTCAACATGAGGATAAATTTTAAGGGTTCCTCGAATGCCGTGGGCCCCTACAATTTTTCCGATTGAAAGCCGGAGATCATCTTGCATGGTTTAAAAAAGCGAACCGAAATCTACTCGATGATCTCAAGAACCGTCCGCTTCTTGACCTTGGCCGATGCGGCGCTGAGAATGGTGCGCATGGCGCGCGCCGTCCGTCCTTGCTTCCCGATCACTTTTCCTAAATCCTCTTTAGCCACCTTGAGCTCCAGGACGGAAGTCTGGTTTCCTTCGATTTCATCAACAGAGACCACATCCGGGTTGTCGACCAGTGACTGAGCGATGCACGTTATCAGCTCTTTCATAGCTCCATCTCCTTTATTGGCGATGAGAATGAGGGCAAAGATAGGTACTACGCCTGTTACGCCGAGGTGGATTTTGCGCTTTCTTTTTTCAAGATGCTTTTCACGGTGTCCGTGGGCGTCGCCCCCTGCTGGATCCAGTACTGTAGACGATCGTTTTTCAGCTCCACTCTTGCCGGGTCGGGAATCGGGTTGTAGGTGCCCACGATTTC
This sequence comes from Desulfobacterales bacterium, assembly GCA_046704125.1. Classification (GTDB taxonomy): domain Bacteria; phylum Desulfobacterota; class Desulfobacteria; order Desulfobacterales; family JBJKSK01; genus JBJKSK01. Next base: position 959 of record JBJKSK010000564.1, read on the forward strand.
CAGGAACCTGCCGTCTCGGCGGCACTCCCCATCGGCAACCACAATGCGGTAAAAGGGGCGTTTCTTGGCGCCATATCTGGCCAATCTGATCTTAACTGCCATCTGTGCATTTTCTCCTTCAAAGCGGCAGCATGCCGCGCATGCCGCCTTTGTTGACCTTCTTCATCATTTTGAGAACCTGAGTATAGTTTTTCAGCAGCCGATTGACATCCTGTACACTGGTTCCGCTTCCGTTGGCAATCCTTTTCCGGCGGCTGCCCTTGATGATGCCGTGCTGGCGCCGCTCATGGGGAGTCATGGAGTTGATCATCGCCTCGATGTGCACCAACTCCTTGTCTTCCACTTGAAAATTTTTCAACTGCTTGATCTTTCCGAACCCGGGAATCATTCCCAGCAGATCATTAAGCGAGCCCATCTTTCGGATCTGAACCATCTGATCCCGGAAATCTTCCAGGGTGAACTCGTTTTTGCGCAGCTTTCGTTCCAGCTCGACGGCCTGTTTTTCGTCGACCACCGCCTGGGCTTTCTCGATCATGGTCAGCACATCCCCCATGCCGAGAATGCGCGAAGCCATCCGTTCGGGGTGAAACAGCTCCAGTTCGCTGAGCTTTTCACCCACGCCGATAAACTTGACGGGTTTCCCGGTAATGGCCTTGATCGACAGCGCCGCCCCGCCCCGGGCATCACCATCCATCTTGGTCAACACCACTCCGCCGATGTCCAGGGCCTTGTCAAAGGCAGAAGCCATGTTCACTGCATCCTGCCCGGTCATGGCGTCTGCGACCAGCAGGATGTCCGAGGGGTGTACGGCCGCCTTGATCCGGATCAGCTCGTCCATCAGCTCCTGATCCACGTGCAGCGGGCCGGCGGTATCGATCAAAACGGTGTCGCAGCCCGCTTGCTGGGCTGCGGTGCGAGCCGACTGGCAGATAGCCACCGGATCCATATCGACTGTGGACGCATAGACCGGGACTTCAAGCTGCTGGCCCAGTTTGGTCAATTGATCGATGGCTGCGGGACGATACACGTCGGCTGGTACCAGATACGGTTTCCGCCCGTTTTTGCGCAGCAGCACAGACAGCTTGCCCGCCGTGGTGGTTTTACCCGAGCCCTGAAGCCCTACCAGCATCACCGGAATCGGAGTGGGCCCCGAAAGGGTCAACGCCTCCTTGTGTGCACCCATCAACTCGGTGAGTTGTTCGTTGACGATTTTTACCACCTGCTGGCCCGGAGTCAGGCTGGCCAGCACCTCCTGGCCGAGCGAGCGCTGCCGGATGTCGGAGATAAACTGTTTGACGACTCGGTAGTGAACATCGGCTTCCAGAAGGGCCATGCGCACTTCCCGAAGGCCTTCCTCGATGTTGGCTTCGGAAAGCTTTCCGTGTCCCTTTAATTTTTTGAATATCGAATTGAGCCTGTCACTGAGGTTGTCAAACATATCCGCCCCGATTAAACGGTTGTGCCCCAAAAAGTCGGCTGCAAAGCACGATCAAACTAAAACCTTGAAATTATTCTTTTGGAAATGTTATGTCAAGCAAAATTAGCATAGCGTTTATCGACCGAAAATCAGGCCGGTGCCCCGGCGTTTTCTTGAAACAAAGGCCGTTTAATGCCCCACAACCGCATTGCCGATATCCAGGACATGGACCGGGACCAGCTCGTTGCCTGGCTCGATGCCCACGGTCAGGCGCCATATCGGGCCGGCCAGATTTTTAAGTGGATCTATTCCCGTCAGGTGGACAGATTTGCCGACATGACCGATCTGGCCCAACCGGTGCGTGAATTGCTTGCCGCGCATTTTGTCATCGGCCGGCTTGGCCTCATCGAGCGGCGGACTTCCCGGGACGGTTCGGTCAAATATCTGTTCGAACTGCGTGATGGAAATCGCATCGAAAGCGTTCTGATTCCCGAAAAAGACCATTCAACACTCTGCATATCGAGTCAGGTGGGGTGCGCTCAGGGGTGCAGATTCTGCCTAACCGCAACGGGAGGCTTTCTGCGCAATCTGTCGCGGGGCGAAATCCTGGCCCAGGTTCGTGATATTTTACGCGAAACGCTGGGGCCCCGGCCACTGACCAATATCGTCGTTATGGGAATGGGTGAGCCTTTGGCGAATTATCAAAACTTGGTCAGTGCGATTGAAACCCTCACAGACGGCAATGCCGGTCTGAAATTCTCCACTCGAAAGGTGACCGTTTCCACTGCCGGGTTAGTATCCCGGCTGGCTGATCTGGGCAGAGACACACAGATTAATCTAGCTATATCACTAAATGCGACGGATAACAAGACCAGAAGCATGTTGATGCCGATAAACCGGACATACCCTCTGGAAATGTTGCTGGCAGCATGCCGGACCTATCGCCTGAAACCGCGTCAGCGCATTACGTTCGAATATATCCTGATCCGCGATGTCAACGATACGATAGCCGATGCCAGACGCCTGACCCAGTTGTTGCACGGCATCCGGGCCAAGGTAAACCTGATTCCCTTCAACGAGCACAGCGGCTGCGATTTCCGCCAGCCGGAGCCCGGAACCATCCTGGCCTTTCAGGAAGTCCTGACCCGGCACAATTACACCGCTATTATTCGCCACAGCAAGGGCCAGGATATCTCTGCGGCCTGCGGGCAGCTCAGGGCCGAGAGAAATGTCCAATAACCAATACCCAGCCGTAGAAGGATTTCGCGAAAACTTTCACGCCAAGAAGATTCGGGGCCCATGGCCTCGGTTCGTTCAAACCCGCCTGCAGCCTGAGCTTAAATGAGCAGGTGGGCGATGTGAGCCGGGGAAATCCCCTTGACCCGGATAACGGTAGTGGCCTCAGGGGCTAGAACCCTTACATCCACGGCCTTGTCCTCCGGGGCCTTGCTGTAGCCCACGCAGATGGCCGCCGCCATGGTTTGGGTTTCCGGGTCGCCGCCGGTGGGTATCAGCACCGTGGGCGAGGGGATGCCTAACGCGCTGACCACGCAATCCCGGCTAGGATCGTAAAGGGCTTCAATGGCCTCGTTTTCCTTTCGATTGCGTCCGGCAACGAGCTTGGCGCCGTTTTTCAGCCGGATATGGCGCCCGACCTTGAGCAGCTCCAGGTCGGGTTCGGTGACGGGTTGTCCGCAGGCAAACAGGTCCCGGAGCCGGTTGGCGTATCCCTTGTCGGTGAGCAAACAGCCTCCGGCGGGGCTCGGATACTGGCTGACGCCGAATTGTTTTGCCAAAGCGATCTGGGACTTTCGGGATCGGCCCGAAAAATCGAGCAACCGGTTTCGATCTACCCATTTTTCACGCTCGGGAATCGTCTCGGGAAGCACCTTGGCACTGAGCGGGCGCAGGATGTATCCGTCGAAACCCGACTGTTTTTCCACATAGCGCAGCGACGGTTTAGTCTGGGACATGGGCCGCTGGCCGGCGACTTCACCGCTGAATAGAAAGTCGAAGCCCTTTTCCACCATGATGTTCCCGGCCAGGCGAAACATCAGCGCATGGCAATCCAGACAGGGGTTCATGTGCTTGCCGTAACCGCAGCGGGGGGATTTGAGCATCTGCAGGTAGGTTTCGGTGATTCGCTTTTCCGTCAGGCAAATGCCGGTTATCGCCGAGGCCCGGCGCGCCTTTTCGGAGGAGAAGAACGGGGTGACGAAAGTAATCCACTCCACCTCGATGCCTTGTGCCTTGAGCACCAGGGCAGCCAGAATGCTGTCGAGTCCGCCCGAGCAAAGTCCGAGAGCCCTTGTTTTTGGTTTGAAACTCATGGAAAATCATCGTATCCAGTAAAAAAAATCCAGACAGGTCATTATGAAATCATTGTCCAATATCGATGAGATCTTGAAAATCCTAAGAACCGCCTATCCGGATGTCAAGACGCAATTGAACCACCGCAATGCCTATGAGCTGCTGGTGGCCACCATTTTATCGGCCCAGTGCACCGATGCCAGGGTCAATGCGGTCACCCCGCAACTGTTTGCCCGTTTGCCCGATCCGCCGGCTTTTGCCACCGCCTCTATAGAGACGATCGAAGCGCTGATTCACTCCACGGGGTTTTTCCGCAACAAGGCCAAACAGCTCAAAGCCGGTGCCCAGATACTGGTGGAGCGCTTTGGCGCAACGGTGCCCGATAACCTCGATGCCCTGGTCACGCTGCCGGGTGTGGGGCGTAAGACCGCCAACGTCGTTTTGGGGGCCTGCTTCGGTATTCCCGGCATCGTGGTCGACACGCATGTGGCCCGGGTTTCCGGTCGGCTTGGCCTGACGGAAAACAAGTCGCCGGAGCGCATCGAAACCGACCTGATGGAACTTGTCCCCAAAGCGCAGTGGAGCGTTTTTTCCCTCCAGCTGGTTTATCACGGACGGGCCGTTTGCAAGGCGAGAAAACCTGTCTGCCCGAAGTGCCCGCTGCGATCGGTTTGCGCCTATCCGAAAAAAACAGGGTAGCCGATCACCGGCTTTTTCCGGCGATGGGAGACGGGTGGGTTTTAGCAGGAATGTTTCTTACAACTGGGCCTCGGAGGAGACCCGGTTTCTTCCGGATTGCTTGGATAAGTACAAGGCTTCGTCGGTCCTGTGGAGAAATTCCGACTCGGCCTCCCCCGGTCGGTAGCATGAGACCCCGAAAGACAGGGTCACGGATCCGATGGATTGGCCCGAACCTTTTTCCTTCCAGCGCATCTGCTCGAAAAAACATCGGATTTTTTCGGCCAAGTTCAATGCCCCCTCCAAAGGGGTGTCGGGCAGAAGCACCACGAACTCTTCGCCTCCGAAACGGGCCAGAAAATCCTTTCCTTTGATAAAGTCCTTGATGGTGGTCGCAATCATCCGAAGCACGTTGTCGCCCACCAGATGACCATGGTTATCATTTATTTTTTTGAAGAAATCGATGTCCGCCATCATCAGGCACAGAGTTTCGCCGGTATCCTTTGCCCGCTGTGTTTCCAGCTGGATCCGTTCATCAAAACACCGCCGGTTGGCAATTCCCGTCAGCGCATCCGTATAGGCCTCATTTTTTGATTCCTGGAGCTTCTGGCGAAGTTCTTCGACTTCCTTTCGCGTATCTTCCAGGTTTTTCTTCAACAGGTCCGAAGAGTCTTCCATCTGCCTCGTGCCGCTGATCATGCTATCGGTGATTTTGCGCAAAACGACGGCATCGGCTGCTGAGTCGAGCAGTTTTCGGGTAAAGGTTTGAAGGTTGCTTTTATACCGGGAAAGGTCCACACCGGTATTGCTGATGCTTTCCAGCATCTCGGAAAGAATGTTTTGGATTTCCCGGTTGATGAGATCCCGGAACACGAGCAATTCGTTGGTGATAAACCGCTTGTACAGCTCCAGGTTCAGCTCCGGGGTAAAATGCTGGTTGCATTCCCGAACCTTGTCGATGCTGGCTTTGAGCCTGGCGTTGGTTCCTGACACGTATTCGTACCAGACCGCGTAGTTCATCGGTGTCATCGGGATGCCGTACTGGCTCATGTGCTGTAGAGCGATTCTGAGATATTCTTTCGATTTTTCCATGGAGTCCAATGGGTTCATGGTTTCTCGGGGTCCTCTGTATCCAGTTGTTGTCTCATGGCAGTTAGCAGGGTATCCATCAAAAAGGGTTTTTGAAGAAAGACTTCACCTGAGTCCACGGCTTCGAGCACATCGTCGTGGGCGATGAGATTTCCCATGTACCCGGACATGAACAAGACCTTGAGATGCGGCCGGTGCTTCCGGATCTGGGCAACGAGATCCTTGCCGCTGACCCCGGGGGGCATGACCACATCGGTTAGAATCAGGTCAATGGCATCCGAATGATCGTCCACAATTTGGCGGGCAGCCTCGGCATCCGGTGCTTCCAGGACGCGGTAGCCGAAGCTGCCAAGCCCCTCCACGATAAAGTCCCGGAATATTTCGTTGTCTTCGACTACCAGAATCGTCTCGGTGCCTTTGAGCGTCTGACAGCAAGCGGGGGCAGGCGCTGGTTGGCTTTCGGCCGAAAGAGGCGGTAGCCGGTCGTCCGAGGAAAAGGGTATCCTGGATTTTAAATCCGACAACTCTTTCTGCAGGCGGGCCAGTTCATCTCGCATCGCGCTTTGACTTTTGCCTTCATCGCTCATGTCTCATGTCTCCATAGAAAACTTCATTATACCGGTAAAATAGCCAATCATTTAACTCGATTTTCAGAATAAATAAAGCAAAATATCACGTTCAGCGGTCAAATCCGGAAAAGGTTTCCGGCCGTGTCTTTGACGGGAAGAGATTTCGGGGTTAATTTAAAAAAAACGACAAACAGGCTAAATGCCGCATACCGTAAGCGGCTCTCACATCGAAAACCCTGAGAGGCCAAGCGGCTTCGAGGGAAAGTGACCGGATCGAGCGTCCTTTGTCGTTGACGGTGGGTGAGCGCTGCGATAGATGAGGAGTCAAAATGGAATTTAATCCGGAGGAGTTTTGAATATGGAAGACAGTAAACGGTATGACCTGGTAATCGTCGGTGGTGGGCCCGGGGGATTGACCGCCGGGATTTACGCCATGCGGGCGGCGTTAAACACCGTTTTGGTGGAAAAGGGCGTTTTCGGCGGTCAGGTGACCCTGTCCGACGAGGTGGAAAACTACCCGGGTTTCGAACAGATTTCCGGGGCCGAGCTTTCCATGAAATTTGCGCATCATGCCGAGGCTTACGGGCTTTTGACCATCAACGCCGAGGTGGTGTCCGTGGAGCCTGGCATCGATTACCACGTCATCCGCTTGGACAATGGGCAGGTGCTGAAAACCCTGGCCGTGGTGCTGGCCACCGGAGGAAACCCCCGGAAATTGGGCATTCCGGGGGAAAGGGAATACTACGGCAAGGGGGTGTCCTATTGTGCGGTATGTGACGGTTTTTTCTTTCGAAACAAGACCGTGATGGTCATCGGCGGCGGCGACAGCGCACTTGAAGAATCGCTCTACCTGGCAAAACTGGCTGAAAAAGTCTACATCGTCCACCGTCGGGATGCGTTTCGCGGCGGGATGATCCTCCAGCAGCGGGTGGCGGCTGAATGCAAGATCGAGGTATTA
>JBJKSK010000565.1:0-6975 GCA_046704125.1 Desulfobacterales bacterium
GTAGAATTGCGCTCTCCGGAGTATTTTTTGATAAAATGGCCGGTCAGCAACCGGATATCCTCCTGTCTGTCCTTTAACGGCGGCAGCACCAGATGCAACACATTGAGCCGGTAAAACAAATCCTCTCGGAAGCGGCCGGCTCTAACCTCGTCTTTTAGCACTTTATTGGTGGCGGCGATGACCCGAATATCCACGGCCACCGGCTTGATTCCGCCAACACGCTCGAACACCCGTTCCTGAAGCACGCGAAGCAGCTTCACCTGAAGATTGGCCGACAGTTCCCCGATCTCGTCGAGAAACAGGGTTCCCCCGTCGGCCAGTTCGAAGCGGCCCTTTTTCATGGATACCGCACCGGTGAATGCTCCCTTTTCATGCCCGAAAAGCTCGCTTTCCAAAAGCGTTTCCGCCAGAGCCGAGCAATTGACGGCCACAAAGGGCCGATCGTGGCGGGGGCTGTTGAAATGAATCGACTTGGCCACCAGCTCCTTTCCCGTCCCGTTGGCGCCTTCGATGAGCACCGTGGCCGGGGTGGGGGCCACCTTCCGGATCGTCTCGAAGACGTCTTGTATGCTCTTGCTCTTGCCGATAATGTTGCCAAAACTGTACTGAGACTTCACCGCCTTTCGCAGTTGCCGGTTTTCTTTGATGATCCGGTACATGGCCGTGGCTTTTTTGACGTAAATCACCAGCCGCTCGTTGTCAAAGGGCTTGAGCAGGAAATGGTAAGCCCCTTTTTGCATGGCCTCCACGGCTTTTTCCACGGTACCAAAGCCCGTCATCATGATCACAGGCAGCTCCGCATCCTTGGCCTTGATCTGTTCGAGTAATTCAATGCCGTCCATTCCCGGCATCTTCATGTCGGTGAGCACCAGATCCACATCGCAGTTTTTGAGTTTCTCCAGTGCCTCCTCAGCGCTGTTGGCCGCAAGCGATTCGAAACCCTCTTCTTCCAGGACGGCGCCCAGAATCAGGGGATAGTTTTTTTCGTCATCGACAATCAGGACAGTTTCCATCGCCGGTCTCCTTCCGAAATGGGCAACGTTACCGTCACCTTCGCCCCTGTTTCAGGCCGATTCTCTATCCAGATATTCCCGCCATGGGCTTCGATGATCTTCTTGACGATGCCAAGCCCCAGCCCCGTGCCTTTGGCCTTCGTGGTATAAAAAGGGTCCCAGATCTTTGCCATCACATCCTGGGCAATCCCTGCACCTTGATCCTCGAAAAAAACCACAACCGTCTGTGCCTCAACGGCCGCGGACACGACCAGGTCTCCACCCTCGGGCATGGCCTGCATGGCGTTGATCAGGATGTTGAGAAAGGCCTGATGCAGCATGTCCGGATCTGCCAGGCCCTCGGGCAGCGATTCGGGGAGATGCCGCAGGACCCGGCAGCGGGTTTCTTCCAGTTGGGGGGCGAGAAAATCAATGGTTTTCTCCAAAACGACATTTACCCGGCAAGGAACCAGATGCGGTTGTCTGGGCCGGGCATAGCTTAGAAAATCCGAAACAATAAGATTGAGCCGGCCTGCCTCTTCCACGATGATGTCCGGAACCGGGTTGCCTGGATCCAGGGCAACCATCTTCTTTTTCAACAGTTCGGCGGAACTTCGAATAATGCCTAATGGATTGCGAATCTCATGGGAGACGCCGGCCACCATCTCGCCAATGGACGAAAGGTGCGTGGCCCGGCTCAGTTCTTCCTTGAGACGCATCCTCTCCTGATTCCTGGCCTCAATAATGTCCTCGCCGCGTTTGACCACGAAGATCAGCACCACAGACAACAGCCCCATGACCGCAGTTCCCGTACCGATGGCCAGCATTTGAAAATCAAAAATCGTTCGATACTCGCCGGAAAGATTCTGGACGATCTCGATGACGCCGAGCACCGGCCCTGAAAGGGGCGCAAGCGGCTGCTCGGCACGCAGTGGAGCGAAGGTAATGAGATGGCTTTCTTTTGGAAAACCCAGCAGAAGCTGAAAAAGATCACCCCGCTGGACCAATCTGGAGGTTGTTTTGCCTTGCAGGGCCAACTGGTAGGCGCTGCCGCCCATGTCCATGGCGCCGATCAAATCGTGGTTAAAGCTGTAAGACACGACGTTTTTCATGTCGTAAATATTGACCATCTCCACATGGAAGCTATGCAAGGTGCTCCGAACCACTTTGTCCATTCGTTCGAATTGGGACTTTTCCCGCAGTTGGATCTTGCCGTATTTGAGAACCACGGGAAGAATAAACTGCAAAAAGATCTGATGGTTGAGATTCTCAATGAGCACTTGAGCAAAGGCTTCGCTGTTTTTTTGCTGCAGCCTGCGAGTCCAATGGGTGTTTAGCATCGACAAAACCACCGTGCCGGAAAACATCACCACCAGGCTGGTAAAGGTAAAATATTTGACCAGCCGAAAGGGCCTGCGCTTTTCCTCGGATGGGCCGCCGAAGTCACCATCATCTTGTAAATCAGCGTCTAAAACCAAAAATACCTCAGGGATCGTTTTAAGAAATCAGAATGATCATAAATTGGGCAATCATGCCATACCTGTTTTACCCTGTATACCCGAAAAAAAATAAGGTTGTTCAGATGCCAAAACTGTACCTTAGAACTCGAAAACCCTTAGTCGTGAGCATATTGCATCGTCACGTCTTCTTTCAAGACGCTATATATTGTATTCACTTTAAAATAATGCACAATTATAGCGATTTGTTCTATAATTAAATATAATTTAGTTGACTTATAATTCCAGACGATGGCATTTTAAGATCCACTGGTGGGCTAGCGCATTATTTACCGAGTTCGTTGTATCCAAAACCTGTTTTTCCACCTCTTCCATAGCCAGAAATAATCATGAGTCGAAACGAACTGAAAGAAATCAGGGAAACGCGCATGATGAGCAAGGCAGAACTTGCTCGCAAGGCAAAGATATCGCCGATCACCATTTCCAGAATCGAAAACGGGATGCCTTGCCGCCTGGAAACCCAGCGCAAGATTTTGATCGCATTGGGATTCGATTTATCCGAAAAACGCAAGCTTTTCAGTGAGTAGACCATGCTACTGGGCAAGAAAGATCAACTTGTAGGACTTGACATCGGCTCTCGGACCATCAAGGCCGCCGAAGTCGTCGTATCCAAAAAAGGCCGCACCCTCAAGCAGGTGGGCATGGTCGATATAGCCCCGGGACTCATCGAGGATGGGGCCATCAAAGATCTGGCCGGCACGGCGGAAGCCGTGCGCCAACTTTTTAAGAGTCACAACTTCCGCCAGCAAAATGTCGCCATTGCCATCGGCGGCTATTCGGCCATCGTAAAAAAGATCTCGGTTCCCACCATGGCCGAGGAACAACTCCAGGAAACCATCCAAATCGAAGCCGAACAATACATCCCCTTTGACATCAACGATGTCAACCTCGACTTTCAAATTTTAGGAAAAAACGAACACAACCCCAATCAAATGAACGTGTTGTTGGTAGCGGCCAAGCAAGATGTCATCAACGACTATGTCCGGTTAATCGAGTTGTCCGGCCTCAACCTCTGCATCATCGACGTGGAATCTTTCGCGCTGCAAAATATTTATGAAATTTCAAACGAAGACGCTACGGACAATGTGGCCCTGATCGATATCGGGGCTTCCAAAACATCTCTGAATATCCTCAAGGGTACCGGCTCGGTATTCATGCGGGATGTCTCGATGGGCTGTGGCCAGATCAACCAGAAAATAGCTTCCCAGGTCGGCTGCAGCCTCCTGGAGGCCGAATCCATCAAATTTGGCGACCGCCCGGGAGTTTCTGAAGAACAATTAGAAAACATCATGGTTTCAGTGAGCTCCGGTTGGTGTGCAGAGATACGACGCGCCCTGGATTTTTTCTACTCCACCTATCCGGAAGACCAGGTCAAGCGGGTTTTGCTCAGCGGCGGCGGAGCGGATATCGATGTCTTCCGAAAACGTCTTGGCGTGGAAACCTCGGCCAGCGTCGAAACCATCAACCCGTTTACCAAGATCCACGTAGACACCAGCCGCTTCGATCCGAACTTTTTGAAACAAATAGCCCCTCAGGCGGCCATCAGCATGGGCCTGGCCATCCGAAGACTTGGTGACAAATGATACGGATCAATCTGCTTCCATATCGGGCTGCCCAAAAAAAAGAAAACATCCGCCGCCAGATCTCCATTTTCCTGCTCTTGCTGATCTTGATAGCGGTCGCGCTATTTTATTTCAACATCCTGCTGAACCACCGCGTCAAAAGTCTCACTGACCGCGTGACCCAGACGCGGACCGAGTTAAACCATTATAGAAGGGCCATCAGGGAAATCAACCAAATCAAGCGAAAGCTTGCGTTGCTCAACAAGAAAATGAGCATTATCAAGGGATTGAACCAGCGCCGGAAAGAACCTGTTCTGCTGCTGGATGCCATGACCCGGCTGGTGGTGGACAAAAAGATGTGGCTCACCAGACTGGAGTCCAGGGCCAACATCGTGCAGCTCAGCGGCGTTGCGCTGGACAACCAGACGGTGGCAAACTTCATGACTCGGCTGGAGCATTCACCGCTGTTTTCCAGCGTCAATCTCAACATGCTCCGCCAGAGCCCACCGTTTCAAGGAGTCATTCTGAAAGATTTCGAAATCACCTGCAGGAAATCGTCGGCTGCCCATCTTGTTCATGCCAAGGCCACTAAACCATGAAAAAACCGGATATGCCATTATCTCTTGAGCCGATATTTGAAAAGATCAGCGCCCTGACCCGAGCGCAGCGGGTTCTTATCAGCGTCTTGAGCATCGTGCTGTTAGCCGGAGGATTTTTCTATTTCTTATTTCTTCCCAAATACCAAGTCGAAACACGTCTGCAAACAGAGTATGCCACGTTAACCAAGGAGCTTGCCAGCACAAAGATCAAGGCCCAACAATTGACCAGGCTTCAGGCCAAAATGGCCGCCGCCCGCATCGATTTCGCCGAGGTGATGAAGGCGCTGCCGGAAACCAAGGAAATTCCTTCGCTTCTGGCCGAAATCTCCCAGTCCGGACAGGATGTGGGCCTGGATTTTTTGCTGTTTCAGCCCGGCCGCGAGAAAATCAAAACGTTTTATGCCGAGATCCCCGTGGCCATCCAGGTCGTTGGCGGCTATCATAATGTGGCTCAATTTTTTGACCGGGTGGCCGGATTGCGCCGCATCGTGGCCATAGAAAACATTTCCATGGTAAGAAAACACGGTCAAAAAACGTTGCATACTTCATGCACGGCGGTAACCTATCGATTTGTGGAAGAAACACACAAGCCAAGAAAAAAGAAAAAGTAGGACGACCCGAACCGGACGCCACACGCAAAGGCCATGAATCAAATTCGCATCATCACGATCCCAATTTTTTGCTGCCTGCTTATTGCCGGTTGTGATAAGCAGCCGCCGCCTGCGCCCAAGGCCCAAGTCATCAGCCAGCACATCCAAAGCCCCAAAGGGGCACGGGCCAAAGCGTCGGCATTGCCGCACCGGACAATGGCGCCGGCAATCTCCTCTGCCTTAGCACCGCCACAGGCCAAAGCGCCTGGAAAATCGGTGGTTGCCAGCATCCAGATGGAACCAAGGACGGCTATCGGGTACCTTCCCCAGGGAAGAGTCGATCCCTTTGAGCCCTTTATCCAGGAGCGTACCCCCGAAACGGCAAAAAAGAAAATTCCCAGTAGATTCCTGACCCCATTGGAAAAGCTCGATCTTGACCAACTCAAGCTCGTGGGCATCGTCAGGGCCCCCTCCGGCAACCTGGCCTTGGTCGAGGTGGCCTCGGGAAAGGGTTACATCGTTACCATTGGAACCCACATCGGCACTCACTCAGGCCAAGTCGTAGCCATAGACAAAGATCACATCGTCATCCAGGAAGAGGTGGAGAATCTTCTTGGCAAGGTGATTCAAAAAAACGAGAGATGAAACTCCAGAAACCTCCCGGAGAACAATGACATGACTGACAGACGTGTTTCCCCTATCACACCGTTGATTTTCTGCCTGGTTCTGCTTGCCGGTGGCATAGGGCTGGCCGGTTGTGCCCCACACCCCAAGGCGATGGAACCTGCCGAAGTCTCCTCCCCTTCGCCCACAACTATTTCCGCCATTCGGCCGGAGCTATCCCGGGAGGCCGCTGAAATTCAGATTATTGGAAACCGGCCACTGACCTTCACATCGGTCAAACAACCGCGGCCGCTTGCCATTAACCTCTATTTTCCGGCAACCGTGATTTCAGGTCTGGCGCCGGTAAATTTGCCTGAAAACCCATCCATTGCAGCCATTACCGCCACAGAGATCGACAAGACCGCGCATACCGTCAGAGTGGAAATTCGGCTGAAAAAAGATCTCGATTATCACGTGTCCCGCCAAGCGGACACCTTGACGGTCGCCTTCAGCCAGTTGCCGCAACCATCGGCACAAGCGACCGCGGCGGGAGGCGGATCTGCTTTAAAGACTCGGGAAACCCTGGTGTCAGCCACCCCGGTGGCGCGTACGACCAGCCAGACGCATGAGGCGGCAAAACCCATACAGCCTGCTCCCTCGGCGATGTCGGCCGAATCAGCCGCTCCTATCCCTTCTGCCACCGAGCTTAAAGCCATCACCTACACCCGGTTCAAAAACGGGCTCAGCATCCACATTCAGGCCAACGGCATGATCCGCCATTTCAAATCGTTTACCATCGACAAGCCCCCTCGGATCGTGCTGGACCTGCAAAAGGTGGCCACTTCCTTTACCAAGGAGATGAAGCTCGCCATCGGCAATCGGTGGGCCAAGCAGCTGCGTTACTACGGATACCCCGACCGACTGCGCGTGGTGATCGACACCAGTGCGCCGATGCTCTCGGCCTATCGTGCAGAACCGGTGGCAAACGGACTGCTCGTGATGCTGGGCCAATCCGGGGGCTCTGCGGTGGGCACCGGCAGGCTTTCGGCACCGGTGGGGGCCAATCGGCTCGCCAAACACAGAACCCGGGCCGCCAAAGGCCCCAACTGGGT
>JBJKSK010000566.1:0-4426 GCA_046704125.1 Desulfobacterales bacterium
CTGGGAAGCGGGCTGGAGAAAATCTATCCCGCGGAAAACCGGCAGCTTTTTTCTAAAATCGCCCGCCACGGAGCCGTGGTGTCGGAATTTGCCATGGAGGCGGGACCCGATGCCCATCATTTTCCCCAGCGCAACCGAATCATCTCCGGGATGGCACTGGGGGTGGTCATCGTGGAAGCCAGCCGAAAAAGCGGTTCCTTGATCACCGCCCGGCTTGCCGCCGACCAGGGCCGGGAGGTCTTTGCCGTGCCCGGAAGCATCCATTCCTTCAAAAGCGCCGGCACCCATGGCCTGATCAAAGAAGGCGCCAAGCTCGTCGAGCATGCCCAGGACGTTGTCGAGGAACTAAATCCCGGCCGCGCGATGCCCAATCCAGAAGTTGACGCCACCCTTTCGCCGCCACCGGTAAGTCCCCTGGAACGCCGCGTGCTCGATGCGCTTGGCCCATATCCGGTTCACATCGACAACCTGGTGCGCCAGCTTGAAATCGATGCGGGTACGCTTTCGGGCCTGCTGCTGGCTCTGGAGCTCAAGGGGCTGGTGCGGCAGAGTCCGGGAAAGTTTTTTACAAATGATGAATGCTGAATGGTAAAGATCAAGGGACGATTTCCGACTTGCCATTTTCGATTCACGATTTACCATTTACGATTCACGATTAATTATTCATCATTCAGCATTTATCATTATTATTATTTTACTCCGTGAGGACGCATCGTGACCAAACCACTTGTGATTGTGGAATCTCCGACAAAGGTAAAAACCGTTCAAAATTACCTGGGCAGTGACTACAATGTCGTCGCCACCGTGGGCCACATCAAGGATCTGCCCGCCAAAGAAATGGGCATTGATATCGACAACGGATTCAAACCCCAGTATCAGAATATTCCCGGAAAGCAGAAAGTCATCGCCAACTTGAAAAAGGCTGCCGGCCAGGCCATTGATATCTTTCTGGCTCCGGACCCGGACCGGGAAGGAGAAGCCATTGCCTGGCACACCGCCGATGTGCTCAAGAAAAAAGGGCGGCAGTTTCACCGGGTGCTGTTTCATGAACTGACAAAGCAGGCCATCAAAGAAGCCATGGCTCACCCCGAACCGCTAAATGTCTCCAAATACGAAGCCCAGCAAACCCGGCGGATTCTTGACCGGCTGGTGGGTTATCAGATCTCGCCGCTCTTGTGGCGCAAAGTCAAGGGGGGCTTGAGTGCCGGCCGGGTGCAATCGGTAGCGGTGCGCATCATCTGCGAACGCGAGCGGGCCATCCAGGCCTTTGACCCTGAAGAATACTGGTCGATTACCGCCGAACTGGAAGGGGAAAATCCGCCGCCGTTTAACGCCAAACTGAGCAAAAAAAACGGCAAGAAAATTCACATCTCCGATGAAAAAAGTGCCACGGCCATTGTCAAGGATTTAGCCGGCGCCACACCCACCGTAGCTGATGTGGCCCGAAAAACCGTGCACCGCAACCCGCAGCCACCCTTTACCACCAGCAAGCTGCAGCAGGAAGCCATCCGCAAGCTGCGCTTTTCCGCCAAAAAGACCATGATGGTCGCCCAGCAGCTCTACGAAGGCATCGAGCTTGGCGCCGGAGAACCGGTGGGTCTGATCACCTACATGCGCACCGACTCCACCCGAATCGCCCAGGATGCCGCCGTCGAGGCCCAGCAGCTCATCCGCCAGCGCTTCGGGACTCATTTTGCTCCGGACAAGCCGCGGTTTTACAAAAACAAGAAAAAGGTCCAGGACGCCCACGAGGCGATCCGGCCCACCTCGGTTACCAATACCCCCGAGGCTATCAGTGTTTTCCTGAGCCCGGATCAACTGGCGCTTTATCGGATGATCTGGCAGCGGTTTGTCGCCTCCCAGATGGCCAAGGCCATCATCGAGCAGAACACCGTGACCATTGCCGCAGGAGCCTGCGAGTTTACCGCCAGCGGCTCCACGCTGAAGTTTCCCGGGTTTACCGCGTTGTATCTATCGGCAGACGACGAGGCGGAAAGCCAGCAAAAGAAAGAAACTCTGCCAGAGCTTTCCCCCGGGATGAGGCTTACGCTTCACGGCTACACGCCCAAGCAGCACTTCACCCAGCCACCGCCGCGCTTTTCCGAGGCCTCTCTGGTCAAGGAACTGGAAGAAAACGGCATCGGCCGGCCGTCGACTTACGCCACGATTTTGTCCACCATTCGGGAAAAAGGCTACGTGGAGATGCTCAAGGGCTATTTTCGGCCCAGCGAGCTGGGATTTCTGGTCAACGACTTGCTCGTGGGGAATTTCCCCGAAATATTAAACGTGGACTTCACCTCCCGGATGGAAGAAAACCTGGATCGGCTCGAAGCCTCGGAGGTCGACAGCCTGCAGCTTCTCAATCAGTTCTACGGGCCGCTGAAAAGCGAACTGGACGCGGCCCCCGAAGCCATGATCAACTTAAAGGGCGTGGGTTTTGCCACAGCCCTGACGTGCCCGTCCTGCGGACAGATGCTTCACGTCAAGGTGGGGAAAAACGGCCCCTTTTTAGCCTGCAACGGCTATCCGGAGTGCAGCTTTACCCGGGACTACACCCGGGATGAAAAGGGCCGGATCCAGATCGTTGAAATCGCCCCGGACGAGCCCAGCGATCAGCTATGCGAGCTCTGCAACCGGCCTATGGTCATCAAACAGGGCCGCTTCGGTCGTTTTCTGGCCTGCAGCGGCTATCCGGAGTGCAAGCAGACCCGCTCCCTGCAGACGGCAAATGCGGGCATCGACACCGGTGTGAGCTGCCCGGAACCCGGCTGCACCGGAAGCCTGGTCGAAAAGCGCTCCCGCCGGGGAAAAACCTTTTACGGCTGCAACCGGTATCCCGAGTGCGGTTTTGCCCTCTGGGACCGCCCCGTGGCAAAACCCTGTCCGGTGTGCAAGGCCGGCTTTCTCATCGAAAAATCCACCAAGAAAAACGGCGACTACCTGGCCTGCCACAACAAGGAGTGCGGCTACCGGGAAATGTCCTGAACCGCCAGGGTTTCTCGCAGAGGCGCAGAGCTCGCAGAGGGTTTGGTTTCCTTCTGTCTCCTGGCTCTTAAAAACCAGCTCTTTGCGTTCCTTTGCGCCTTGGCGAGAAGCCTTGCTTTTCTCTGCGGCCTCTGCGCCTCTGCGAGAACCGCTTTCTGGGTTTGGGCTTTTTGAAAAAAACGCTTGACATGAAAAACAAGCCTCTGTTAAAGCTCACGGCAAGCATGAGATTCTTTTTCAGGAAAGCCTTTTGAAATGAACGCGTCTTTGGTCCTCACCCTTATTAGCCTCATTATCATCCTCGTGGTCCTTATTAACGGCCACCACGAGGAAAGGGTTGATAACGCCTAGACGCCAAATTTAAACATACCCCAAAAAAACCCGTTATCAGCTCTGCTGGTAACGGGTTTTTTTTTCCACTATTTTTTCAACCAGGGAGAAAAATCGGATGAACAGCCATCGTATCAAGCAAGGAATCGAGCGCGCCCCGCACCGGAGCCTGTTCAAGGCCATGGGCTACACGGACGCGGAAATCAGCCGTCCGCTAATCGGCATCGCCAATTCGGCCAACGAGGTCATCCCGGGCCACATCCACCTGGATCGCATCGTGGAAGCGGTCAAGGCCGGCGTGTACATGGCGGGAGGTACCCCCATGGAGTTTGGGGTCATCGGGGTCTGCGACGGCCTGGCCATGAATCATGCGGGCATGAAATATTCCCTGGCCAGCCGGGAGCTGATCGCCGACAGCATCGAGGTGATGGCCACCGCTCACGCCTTTGACGCCCTGGTGATGGTGCCAAACTGCGACAAGATCATCCCCGGCATGCTCATGGCCGCGGCCCGGTTAAACATGCCAGCGATTTTTGTCAGCGGCGGACCGATGCTCGCCGGCCGGCATCCCGGCTCGGGAGATACCAAGATCGACCTGATCACCGTCTTTGAGGCCGTCGGCGCGGTGCGCGCCGGCACGATGAGCGAAGCCGAACTGGCCCAGGTGGAAGACGCGGCGTGTCCCACCTGCGGGTCCTGCGCTGGGATGTTCACGGCAAACTCGATGAATTGTCTCACCGAGGCCATCGGCATGGCGCTTCCCGGAAACGGCACCATCCCCGCGGTGATGTCGGCCAGAATCCGACTGGCCAAGATGACGGGCATGCAGGTCATGGACCTGGTCAAAAAAGAGATCACCCCGTCTACGATTTTAACCCCAGCGGCCTTTGAAAACGCGCTGACCGTGGATATGGCCCTGGGGTGTTCCACCAACACGGTGCTGCATCTTACCGCCTTGGCCGCCGAAGCCGGGGTGGCTCTGGACCTGGCCAAAATAAACGATATCAGCCAAAAGACCCCTCACCTGTGTTCTCTAAGTCCCGGCGGAAAAGACCGTCTCGAGGACTTAAACCGGGCAGGCGGCATCGCGGCGGTCACCGCCGAGCTTGCC